>CALKOE010000173.1 GCA_938091985.1 uncultured Acidimicrobiales bacterium
TTGGTTGCGGTCGGCGGTGAGTAGGGCACGCACCAGGACCGCCGCCTCGTTGGGCACCTGGCTCAGCGGAGAGCTCGCCAGATCGGGGCCGGGGTCCTCGCTCTCGGAGCCCTTGGCCGAGGTGGCCCAGCCGCCCAGGTAGATACCTTCGATGCCGGACCGCTTCATCGCGACGGCCTGACCGGGCGAGTATGGACCGTACGTGGTGATGCTCTTGCCCTGCGAACGAAGCTCACGGAGGCGGGCGTGGAACCGCTCGGCCGCAACGCGCGCCACGGTGTAGTCCTGCGAGATGGTGCCCCGCTGTTCCACGACCTGGCGGGCCGTGAAGAGTCGGGTGATTTCAGAGAAGCGGTCGGTAGCGAACCACGCTTCTGTTGCTTCGATTTCTGAATCGAGGAATGCCACGGTTTTCTGCCTCTTCGTCGTACGGGGGGTCAACGAAGGCAACGTAGGCGAGTCCAGCCTCAACTTTCGCCTCGGGCCGTTTTCCGTGGATCTACTCGCGCTCGGCTCCGTCAGTCGTCGAGAACGGCGGAGGTGACAACCGCTTCGACCTTGTGGCCGATCCACGATCGACAGAAGCTCGTCTCGTCCATCTCGGTCGCGAGCTCGATGTAGGCCGCGACCACGCCGGTCGACGGATCGATCCAGCTGACGGTGCCGCCCATTCCTCCGTGGCTGAGTATGGACGGGCTCGATATCCCGCCGCCGTACTTCGTGAAGCTGTTGTGGCCGCGCACGCCGAACCCGAATGACCACGAGCCTTCGGGCACCAGGGGGCCGAAAAGGTCAGCCGGAACACCCGGAATCCGGTTCGTGGTCATCGTCTTCACTGCCGCGCTGCTCAGCACTCGTTGATCGCCGACCATTCCGTCATCGAGGATCATCTGACCGAACCGAACGAGGTCGCCGGCGGTCGAGTGAACGCCGGAGCTCGCAGAATCGCTGGCTCGCCACATGGGATCGTTGAGGGAGATGGGGGAGTCGGCATGGTCCGGCCCGAACGGGATGCCGCTGGGCCGCTCGATCACGCGTGAGAGGAGATCCTCGCCGACGATCATGGCGGAACTTTCCATCCCGCATGGGTCGAACACGAACCGGCGAAGCGCGGCGTCTACGGTGTCGCCTGTCGTCCGGCGGATGATCTCGCCGAGCGCCTCATAGTTCCAGCTGCAGTACTGCATGCGCTCGCTCGGCTCGAACCGGCGAGCGACGCCCCATCCAGGCGAGAGAATGATGTGGCTGAGCGGGTCGGCGCCATCTGGGATCGACGCGATTGATTCGTCCAGCTTTTTGGACTGCGCTGCGTCGTGGTCGTCGCTGTGCCAGCCGCTTGTGTGCGTGAGGAGATGGGCAATGAGCACGCCGCCGTGGTCCTCGGCCAGCTCAGGGAGGAAGTGGGCCGCCGGTTCGTTGATGCCAATCAGACCACGCTCGGCAAGCGCAAGGATGACGGCTGAGACCATCGGCTTGCCCTGTGATGCGATGGGGAAGACATGCTCGATACCGAGCGCCGGACCGCCGGGGCGAGCGTCGCCAACCGCGTGAGCGAAGGCAGGTCGGCCGCGGCGAGCCACGAGAAGGACCGCTGCCGGCGTGGCACCGGAAGCCTCGTGGTCGTCCATTAGCGAAGCGGCCTTTGAGAGGCGCGCAGGTGACAAGCCGAGTTCGGCCGGGTCGGAGAGCACGAGCGGTGAGGGGATCGTCATGACTCCACCGCGCCGGCGATCACGTCTTGGAATCGGTGTCCGATGCCGGAGACCGGTTCGAAGAATTCCGACATCTCGGTGATCACTTCGAAGAGAACCCCGACGATCTCGTTCTCGAGGTCGATCCAGAAGTTGATCCCGCCGGCACCAGGATGGGCAACAGATCCGACGGGTAGAAGGCCACCCACGAAGAAATTGAATGGCCGCGTGGTGATCACGGTGAATCCGTAGCCCCAAGATGCCTCTCGGACCGTGCGATCGCCGACGAGGGCTGGGATTCCGGGCACCTGGTTGGTCACCATTGACCTGGCGGTCGCCGGCGAGAGCACTCGAGTGCCGTCGAGCGTGCCTCCCTGAAGAATCATCTGGCCGAAGGGGACGAGGTCCCCTGGTGACATGTACATGCCGCCGCCGCCGAAGTCGTCGAGCTCGCGATTGCGGCCGTCGAACGTCAAGATTTGATTGCTTCCGAGCGGAAGGTCTGGGGAGCGACGCACGACGTGACGACTCAGTTCGTCGCTCACTCGAAGGGCGCTCTGCTGCAAACTGAGCGGTTCCAGTATTCGTTCTCGGACGGCAGCATCGAGGGGTTCGCCGGTGACGCGTCGCACGATTTCGGCCAGCAACTCGAACGAGATCGTGTCGTAGTCCATCTGCGCTCCGGGCGCGCCGACGATGACGGGCCGCAGGGCAGCCGAGAGGAAGAGGTGAATGATTGGGTCGGCGCCCGGGGGCGGTTCATCAACTGCGCCGGCCATCACCATCTCGGCCAAGCGGCCAGTTCGTTGGGCCGACTCCCACCCGGTGGTGTGCGTGAGGAGGTGATGAATCAGCACCTCGCCATGCAGCTCGGGATCGAGTTCGGGGAAGAACTCGACAACCGGGTCGTAGAGACCAATCACGCCGTCCTCCACCAGCGAGAGCGCTACTGCTGAGGTGATCGGCTTGCCGGCGGATGCGATTGGCCACAGATGCGATAACTCGAGCGGCGGCCCATCGGGCTCTTTGACACCCATGGTCTCGGCGAAAACCGTGCGGCCCCGACGGAGAACGACCGCAGCCATCGATGGGGTTCCACCCGACTCGAAGTGCCGAGTCATGAGGTCGCGGGCCCATCCGAGTCGCTCGGCGGACATACCGACATCACCGGGTTCGACCGTTGTGAATCTCATGCTGCCGCACATCGGCGTCATCATCGCCCGAGCGGAGCGCGGGTGCGAATTTCCACGCCGACTCTCGAGAGTCGGGTCGGCGTCCGCGGTTGACGTCCGCGCAGAGCTGGATCCTCAGCTCGCCGGTGCCGTATCGTCCCGCCCATGACGATGACCGTT
>CALKOE010000174.1 GCA_938091985.1 uncultured Acidimicrobiales bacterium
GGCGTCCAGGCCGAGCAGCCGCACGAGCGTGGCTCGTAGCTCGCGAGCGCGGTCGTTGTCGTTGGGCGCAGGATCCACCCCGAGCGACGTGAGAACAGGTTTCGCCAACGCACCGATGTGATCGACGAGTCGAACACGCGAGTCCTCGGAGGCGATCCGCTCGAGTCCGGCGAATCCTGCCGACATGGCCTGCCAGACAGTGAGGTCATCCTCGCCCGTCATCGACATTGCGAGGGCGAGCCATTCATCGCCGGACAGCTCGCCGGCAACGGTGAGCGCCCAGGCGTCGTCGATCAGGCCGTGGCGTTCGTCGGCCGTGAGATCGGTGGTCCCGTCGGCGATGATGGCCGCCCGCAGTGTCTCGCCCGGAGCGACGCGGTAGAAGCCGGCCCCGGCTGCATTGGCGGTGAGCATGGCCCCAGGAGCGGTCAGGGTCGTGGTGGGCCCATCGAGGAGCACACGATGCTCTGTGACCTCTTCTCCGAGCTGCATGCGCACGCCGACTTGCACCGCCCAGTGCTTCGCCGCAGCGGCGTCGGGATCGAGGGAGAAGTGGCGCTGCGTGAGCTGGACACCTTCGGCGGTGGCCTCGGCGTCGATGACCGGGTAGCCCCCCTGATAGATCCAGCCGTCCATCATTGTGCGCACGGGTTGCCCGCTCACGTGTTCGAGTGCATCCCAGAGGTCGGTGGTCTCGGTATTCGCGTAGGCGTGGGTCTTGAGATAGTGGCGCACGCCATCACGAAAGACCTCTGCGCCGAGATGCTGCTCGAGCATCCTCACGACTGAGGCGCCCTTTTCGTAGGTGAGCACGTCGAACATGCCTTCGGCCTCGTCGGGGGTGATCACTGGGAACTCGATCGGCCGAGTGGTTGCGAGCGCATCGGTGTCGAATGCGGCTGCACGCGACCGACTGAAGGTGGTCCACACCTTCCAATCGGGCCGATAGGCGTGGCTGCACGAGGTCTCCATGAATGTCGCAAACGCCTCGTTCAGCCAGATTCCCTCCCACCACTTCATGGTGACGAGATCGCCGAACCACATGTGGGCCAGCTCGTGGTTGATCACATCGGCAACGATCTGGAGTTCGGGTTGGCTTGCTCCCTCCGGGTCGACGAGCAGCAGCACTTCTCGGAATGTGACGCAGCCGAGGTTCTCCATCGCGCCGAAGGCGAAGTCGGGGATCGCCAGCAGGTCGACCTTGTCGCCGGGGTAGGGGATGTCGTAGTAGTCGGCGAACCATTGGAGCGCATGTACGGCTACGTCGAGCGCAAACGGTGTGAGGGCAGCCTTGCCCGGTCGGTGCACCACTCGCACCGGAACGCCGCCGGCGTCGACGGGGTCGGTGATCTCGAGCGGGCCAACGACGAACGCAACCAGATAGGTCGACATCCGCATGGTCTCCGCAAAGGTGACTCGGCGTCGGCCGTCGGGGTCGATGGTGTCGGCGACCTCGGCGCTGTTCGAGACCGCGAGGTGCGTGGGATCGACGACGAGAGTGATGGCGAACGAAGCCTTCCAGGCGGGTTCGTCCCAGCACGGGAAGATCCGTCGGGCATCGGTCGACTGGCACTGGGTGGTCGCAATGGCGTGTTCGTTGCCGTCGTCGTCCTCATAGGTGCTGCGGTAGAAGCCGCGAAGGCGGTCGTTGAGAATGCCGCGAAAGGTCGCCTGAACGCGGGCCGGGCCGGCGGGGAGATCGCTCGGCAGGGTGAGGTGGAGCCGTTCGGTGTCGTCGTCGAGCCGGATGTCGGGCACGTGCTCGACCGCGGCGCTGCCCTCGCCCACGATGATCGTTGCGCTGTCGATCTGGAGTTCGATCGCGTTGCACACGATCTCGTCGGTCTTCTCCAGGAGCTCCACATCGATCGTCACGGAGCCCCGAAACGTCGCCTGATCGATGTCGGGCTCGAGCACCATGTCGTAGCGATGGGGGACCACATGGGTCGGGAGTCGAGGGTCGGCTGCGCTCATCCCCCGAATCTAGAACCTTCATAGGACCGTAAACCGAAACACACCCTTGTAATACAGATCTTCGCTTTCATGGAGGGTGCGGGTCACCTACACGTAGGAGGAGTTCGGTATGCGGAACCGGAATCGTCGTCAGGAGCTCAACGAGTCATTCGATCCAATCGAATGGCCCGATGCTCAGCTTGAGGTCGATGACAAGGCGTTTGCTGCGGCGATCGCCGAGGGTCGAGGTGAAGAACTGGCTGCCTAGAGCGATTTGGGCCTGATTCCCCAGGCGGCGCCCCAGTGTTGAGGCGGTACCCTCGTTGGGTTCCGGACCCCTGCCCATGGAGCCATCGTGGAAGCCAGTCTCGACGTCGTCGGCGTCGGTAATGCAATCGTCGACGTCATCTCGACCGTGGACGACGAGTTCATCGTCGAGCACGACCTCAACCGAGGGTCGATGACACTGATCGACGCCGATCGGGCCACCTCGCTCTACGCGGCGATGCCGCCGGGCATCGAAGCGTCCGGCGGATCGGCGGCCAACACCATGGCCGGTCTTGCGAGTCTCGGGAGCAAGGCCTCCTACCTCGGCAAGGTCCGCGACGATCAGCTGGGTGAGGTGTTCATCCACGATCTCCGTGCCGCTGGTGTGGGATTCGACGTGCAGGCAAGCTCCGAGGGGGCGCCCACGGCTCGGTGCTTGATCCAGGTGACGCCCGACGCCGAGCGCACGATGAACACCTTCCTCGGCATTTCAGCCTTTCTCAGCCCTGACGACATCGACGAGTCGGTCGTCGCCTCTGCCGCGATCACCTATTGCGAGGGCTACCTCTGGGACATGGACATCGCCAAGGAGGCGATTCGCGGCGCCATGGCGGTGGCCGCCGATGCCGGACGGACCGTGTCGCTGACCCTGTCCGACGCGTTCTGTGTGGACCGGCATCGAGCTGAGTGGCTCGATCTGATCTCCGACAAGGTCGATCTGCTCTTCGCCAATGAGTCGGAGATCTGTTCGCTCTTCGAAACCGACGACTTCGATCTCGCGGCCAAAGAGATTGCCTCGATGGCGAAGATCTCGGCGTTGACGCGTTCGGCCGCCGGTTCGGTGGTCGTTGCCAACGGCGAGCAGATCGTCGTTCCGGCTGCCCCGGTCGACCATGTGGTCGATGCCACCGGTGCCGGCGACCTCTACGCTTCGGGCTTTCTTCACGGCCTCGCCAATGGCGCTGACCTGGCCCGATGCGCCGAACTCGGCGGCATCGCCGCGGGAGAGATCATCTCCCACATCGGCGCTCGCCCCCGCGTCGATCTCACCGACCTGATCTGAGCCCGGTTGGGACCCGGGGCAGAAGGGGTCTTGGCGGGCGGATAATAACCGTTATCATCACTTCCGATGAGTGCTGCGGTTCTCCCTCCGGCCACGACGCCCCACGATCCGTTGACGGATCGATTGCTCGCGGCCGCAGTCGACACGTTCACCGAGCACGGCTTCGAGAAGGCCGGTGTCGCTGCCATTGCCCGCGCGGCCGGCGTCACGACCGGGGCCATCTATGCCCGGTGGAGCGGCAAGCAGGAAATGATGCTCGACGCGCTCGACTTGGTGATGATGGACCAGCTGGAGCTGCTCTTGTCGTCCGACAGCACTGATGTGGTCGACATCCTCGGCGCCCTCGGATCAGAACTCGTCGTTCGATCGCCCTCGGCCGATGCCCTGATCGCCGAGGCGATGGTGATCGCCCGACGAGACCACGAGTTCCACGCCATGCTCACTCGGCGAATTGCCGAGCAAGAAGCCCGTCTCGCCTACCTGATCGATGCCGGCAAGGAATCTGGGCTGATCGACCCGGCACTGCCCACCGAGGCGATCGTGGCGCTCTGTCATGCGATCAGCATCGGTTTTGCGATGTTTGGCTCCATTGAACGGGAGCTGCCCGCTGCCGATGGATGGAATGCCGTCATTCAGCGGCTCATCACCGCCGCTCGTCCCCCCGAATCAATCACACCCGAGCCCCTGGGCCCGGTACCCCCGAAACAGGAGTCCTGAAATGGCGATCACCGATGCCAGCATGTCCGATGCCAACGACGTCGAACGGATCATGGAGATCGCGCAAGCGAACACCAATCCCGACGAGTTGATCCACGCGGTCGAAGACAACGCGGATGCGATCTTCACGT
>CALKOE010000175.1 GCA_938091985.1 uncultured Acidimicrobiales bacterium
GTCGGGCCGGCGAGGGCCTGGAAGAACTGGGCCGGGTCCATCGACTTGGCTCCGGCTTCGGCCAGCCGCTTGTTGACCTCGCGCTGCAGCTGAGGGCGAACACCGAGGCCGCCGGCACGTTCGGGATGGTGGACCCAGGCGAGACCTGCGTCGTACTGGTGACCGCGAAACTCCTGGTAGGACTCGTTGGCCGGATCGTGCTCGGCAAGGAGAGATTCGAGGGCTGCTTCGACCTTTTGAAGTTCTGCGTCACTCATAAGTGGCAGTCTGCCTGACAGTTTCTCTCAGGGGCAACACCCGGCTACGGTCGGGCCATGAGCGCTGCTGCCCAGCCTGTCGACGCGATGAAGATTGCGTTCCACTTCGATGTGATGTGCCCGTGGGCGTATCAGACGGCGAAGTGGATTCGGACGGTGCGAGAAACCGTGCCGCTCGAGATCGATTGGCGGTTCTTCTCCCTCGAAGAGATCAACCGCGAAGAGGGCAAGAAGCACCCGTGGGAGCGCGAGTGGTCCTACGGCTGGAGCATGCTTCGGGTGGCGGCGATGCTTCGGCGCACCTCGATGGACGATTGCGATCGGTTCTACGAGGCGGCAGGGCGAGCTCTGCACGAAGACGGACGCAAGCCCCACCGCCCCGAGGTGGCCGAGGCGATCTGCGAGGAGATCGGCGTCGACCCATCGGTGGTCAGCGCCGCGATCGCCGACCCGACCACACACGACGATGTGAAACGAGATCACGATGCCATCGTGAGTTCCGGCGGTTTCGGCGTGCCGACCATCATCTTCCCCGGTGAGAACCAGGTGTATGGCCCAGTGGTAGTTCCGGCGCCCGTCGGCCAGGAAGCCATCGATCTCTGGGACCTGACCGTCGCCTATTCGAAGGTCGGTCACCTCTATGAGTTGAAGACACCCAAAACCGATGAAGACATGACCCACATCGCCAACGTTTTCCAGCCGTATTTCGAAGCCCGTGAATGGGAGAGCAGGGAGAGGCCCGCCCGATGACCTACGAACTCGCCGACTACACCGCCGCGCATCAGCAACTGTTTGCGCACTACAACGACCTCACCGGCCGACTGTCGGATGTCGAGATGGCCACGCAGTCGCTGTGCCCGGCCTGGGACACCCGCGGGGTCATCACACACACGATGGGTGTTGAGGTCGTGTTGACGGGTTGGGCGCCGTCGGCCGAGACGCCCCCACCGTTCGAGAAGTTGGGCGAGTTCAACAGTCAGGTCGAGGGGCTCAGCCGCAGCGATTTCGCCATCCGAGTGCAAGAGATCACTGCGTCGAGGCTCGCTGAACTCGATCGTCTCGATCCAGCGATGGTCGATGCTCCATCGTTTACACCGGCCGGCATCGCGATCTATCGCCGGTTCCTCCAGGTGCGGGTGTTCGACCTGTGGGTCCATGCGCGTGACATCGCTTTGCCCTTGGGTGAAACGCTCGACGACACCGGCGCCGCTGCAGAGATGACCCTGCAAGAGATCGACGACTCGGTTGGCTACATCGTCGGCAAGAAGATCGCTCTGCCCGAAGGCAAGACGATCGTCTTCAGGATTCGAGGCGGCGTCGACCGCGACATCGCCGTGAGCGTCGATGGCCGTGCCACGCGCGTCGATTCGGTCGACAATCCCGATATCGAGGTCACCACCGATGTCGCCACGTTTGTGATGCTGGCGGCCGGTCGAATCGATCCACAGAAGCAGATCGACGACGGCAAGATCACGTGGTCGGGCGACGACGCGTGGGGCCGAACCGCGGCCCTCAACCTCGCCTACACCGGCTGAACCACGTGGCTCGCCGTGTGGCGAGCTGATGCAGTGCTACTGCCTCGAGAGTTCGGCTCGCATTTCGGCCTCCAACGCTTCGGCGTCGGGGCGGGACAGCAGCTGCACATCGACCTGGCGCAGTGTCGCGCCGTAGGGGTATTCGCCCTGATATTCGAGGCTGACCTGTGAGCCCTGGTCGCGGCCGACCGAGGCACCGACAGACGAGATTGTTCCCATCACCCACGGGATCTCCCCGCCCCCGGCAGGAACCCCGTCGATCGAGAGCTGGGCGATGCCTTGGCGCCCCGCAACGCGGAGGAATTTCACACCGAGCGTGGTCGCGTTCGCCGGGATGCTCACACCGGATCGGATCACCGTGTGGTCATCGAAGGCGTTGTAGTCGAAGACGAGCTCGCCCTGGTCCACGAAGAATGCCATACCGCTGTTCTCCGTCCCGGTTGCGAAGAGCACGCCGTCGGCCACGCCGTCGACCGTTGCATCCATGGAGAAGCTGCGCCCGCCCAGCGGCACGCCGGCTTGCATCGGCAGCATCGACATCGGGGGTTTGTAGACGTAGTGCATGTCGGCCGGGTGCGGCGAATGGTCACGAAAGCGAGCGCCGAAGAGCTCGAGCATGCGGTCGTCGAGCGGGAGCACGCCGTGTTCCTCGGCCTCTTGCCACCACAGGTCGATCATCTCTTGCAGCTTCTCGGGCATGTCGGCGGCGAGGTCGTTGCACTCCGACGGATCGATGTCGACGTGATACAGCTCCCAGGTGTCGTCGTCGAACGATGTCTTCGGGGTGTGGCGGGTGACGGCCTTCCAGCCCTCGCACCACAGACCCCGGTGGCCGCCCATTTCGAAGTATTGGATCTTCTTGCGGGTGGGAGCGTCGGCATCGTCGAAGGAGTAGGTCATCGGCACGCCGCTGACCGGGATCTGCTCGAGCCCGCGGCGTTCTGCGGGGGCCGTGATGCCGGCGATGTCGTAGAGCGTGGCGGCGATGTCGTTCACATGATGGAACTGGCCACGGAGCCCGCCGGAATCCTTCACACCCTCGGGGTAATGCACGACGAGTGGCACGTGGACGCCACCTTCGTGGGTGTTCTGCTTGTACCACTTGAACGGAGTGTTGCCGACTTGGGCCCATCCCCAGGGGTAGTTGGTGTGGGAGTGGGGACCGCCGATTTCGTCGAGGTGGTCGATGGCTTCGTCGGGCGTTTCGAGGATGCCGTTGAAGAACTTCATCTCGTGCAGGACGCCGAAGGGTCCGCCTTCCTGCGACGCCCCGTTGTCGCCCAGCACCATGATCACCGTGTTGTCGAGCTCGCCCATCTCGCGGAGGTCGTCGACCAGTCGGCCGATCTGATCGTCGGTGTGGTCGAGGAACGCGGCGAAGGCTTCCTGGAGCCGGCACGCGAGCTTCTGTTGGTTCTCGGGCATGTCGTCCCAGGCGTCGACACCCGGGTTGCGAGGGGCGAGCTGGGTCTCAGGCGTGGTCACGCCGAGTTCGATCTGGCGTTCGAACCACCGTTGGCGCACGACGTCCCAGCCTTCGTCGTACTTGCCGCGGTACTTGGCGAGGTACTCCTCGGGCGCTTGGTGTGGTGCGTGCGTCGCGCCGAACGCGACATAGAGGAAGAAGGGCTTGTCGGGACGCACCGACTTGGTGTCGTGAACGAAGCCGATCGCCTGATCGATGATGTCTTCGCTGACGTGGTAGCCCTCGTCGGCGGTGGCCGGCGACTCGATGTGGTGGTTGTCGTAGGTCAGCGACGGGTTGAACTGGTCGGTCTCACCGTCGAGGAACCCGTAGAAGCGATCGAAGCCTCGCTGGAGCGGCCACTGGTCGAACGGGCCGGCGGCGGAGCACTGTTCCATCGGTGCGAGGTGCCACTTGCCCACCGCAAACGTTGCGTAACCCTCGTCGTGGAGCACCTCGGCGACCGTTGCCGCATGGTTCGAGATGTGGCCGGTCATCGAAGGGAAGCCGGTGTTGAAGTTCGAGACGGCGCGCATGCCTACCGTGTGGTGGTTGCGGCCGGTGAGGAGTGCGGCACGCGTCGGCGAGCACAGCGGCGTGACGTGAAAGTTGGTGTAGCGGAGCCCACCGGCGGCGAGGGCATCGACGTGGGGCGTGTCGATATCGGAGCCGTAGCAACCGAACTGCGAGAAGCCGAGGTCGTCGAGGAGGACCACCACCACGTTGGGTGCGTCGTCGCCTGGGTGAGGAGAGACCTCGAAGTCGGGTTCCGACTCCGGGACCGTCTTGCCGATCGTGCCGTTCCAGTCTCCGTACGTCTTCACTGGAGGTCTCCTCGTTTGTCTCGCTGTCCTACGCTGCGCTGGCGAATACTAGGACCGGCAAACTATTGTCTGCAATAGTGACAAAACTTTCGGGGGACATCCGATGAAGCTTTCCATGACGCTCAACTACTCGGGTGATCCGCGCGCGGCGGCAGACGAGGCGGCCCAACTCGAGCGAGCCGGCGTCGACGTCGGCTGGGTTGCGGAGCTCTACAGTTTCGACGCGGTCTCGATTCTCGGGTATCTCGCTGCGAAGACCGAGACCATGGAGCTCGGCTCGGCGATTCTGCCGATCTACTCGCGCACGCCGACACTCACCGCGATGACCGCAGCCGGCCTCGACGCGGTGTCCGACGGTCGGTTCATCCTCGGCATCGGGGCGTCTGGCCCGCAGGTCATCGAGGGCTGGCACGGCATTCCCTACGACAAGCCGATCGGGCGCCAGAAGGAACTCATCGAGATCTGTCGCAAGGTCTGGCGTCGTGAAGTCGTTGTTCACGACGGCCCCAACTACCAACTGCCGCTCCCCGAGGACCAGGGCACCGGCCTCGGAAAGCCGCTGAAGCTGATCAACCACCCGAAGCGCGCCGACATCCCCATCTACATCGCATCGCTCGGCCCGAAGAACGTCGAGGTCACCGCCGAGATCGCCGACGGTTGGATCCCCGTCTTCTTCCATCCCGACAAGGCCGACCAGGTCTGGGGAGACGACCTGAAGAAGGGGCTGGCAAACCGCGACGCGTCGCTGCCGCCGCTCAACATCGTTGCGGGTGGCACTGTCGCCATCTGTGACGACGAGAAGGCCAAGGAGATCCGCGACGCCGGTCGCTTCATGGCTGCCCTCTACGTGGGCGGTATGGGTGCCAAGGGCAAGAACTTCTACAACAACATCTTCCGCAAGTACGGCTACGAGGAAGAGGCCGAGAAGATTCAGGATCTCTACCTTGCCGGTCGCAAGGAAGAGGCCATGGCCGCGGTGCCGCAGGACTTCCTCGACGCAACCGCGATGGTCGGCTCCGAGAGCCACGTCCGCGAGCGCATCGAGGCCTACCAGGCTGCGGGTGTCACCCACCTCCAGATCACGCCTGCCGGCGGCGACCGTCTCGGTCTCGTCGAGAAGGTCAAGAACTGGATCAGCTGATCCAGCTGATCGCTCAGGCGTAGGTGGTCGCCAGGAGATAGTCGTACTGGCTGATTTCGTAGGTCTGCACTTCGGCTTGCGCGGCGGCGAGTCGGCGGACCTTCTCGGTGGCGGCCAGTTCAGCGGCCGCGGTGGCCATGGCGACGCCCCCCACGTGGTGGGCTCGCATCAGTTCGATCCACAGACGACCTTGGTCGAGCCCGCTCGCCAGTGACAGCTGTTGGAGTTCAGCGTCCGACGCCAATCCGGGCATCATCGCGAGCGCGATCCCGGCGCCGTCGTTCATGCCCATCCAGCCCATCACCATCTCGGGCGCAGCGGTGGACTCGCCCCAGTCGGCGAGCCACGCCCGCATCTGGCCGACCTCCATGGCCTGGTTCGTCAGCACCTCGGTGGCCGCGGCCTGCACTGCGTCGCCCGCGTCACGACCGAGCACGCGCTGACACATGACGAGGGCCTGCACGTGATGAGCGGTCATGTCGCTGCAGAAGCCGACGTCGGCGTCGCTCGGCGTTTCGCCGGCCGCAGCGGACGGGTCGCCGATCGGACTGCCGATCCCTGCCGCTGCTCCGACGATCGCTGCGCCAGTGAGTTGAAGGAAACGTCGTCGCTGGGTCACGCCGGGG
>CALKOE010000176.1 GCA_938091985.1 uncultured Acidimicrobiales bacterium
AGAGGACGTAGCGGTCACCGGCGACGGGAACCAGCTCCCAGGTGTCGACCAAGACCTTGTCGTCGATACCCAGCGCCCGCGTGACGATGTTGCGTTGCGGGTGGGTGAGCGCATCCTCGGGGGTGAGTCGGCCGTCGCGCACCAACGCCTCGACCAGCGTGTGATCCTCGGTGATCTGCACGAGCTCGTCGTCGCCGCGGCGGTAGAGCCGCGAGTCGCCCACATTGGCCACACCGAGGCGCGGTTCATCACCAACGGTCATGCCCACCAGCGCGACCAGCGTGGTGCCCATCCCACGCAGTTCGGGCTCGAGTTTCGATCGATCGACGATTTCGCGGTTGGCCTGTTGGACGGCCTCGATCAAGTCCTCGACCGACGCAACACCGGAAGCCTTTGCCATCTCGTCGACGGCGATCGCAGAGGCGACCTCGCCGCCGTTGTGACCACCCATGCCATCGGCGACCACGAAGACCGGCGCCATCGTGAGGAGCTGGTCTTGGTTCGCGCTGCGAACTCGACCGACATCAGTGGCGGTGCCCCAACGAAAGTCGATCATGCGAGCTCCAAGATGACTTCGCCGATCGTGATGCGCTCGCCAACTCCGAGGGGAGTGGGCCGGGCGATGAGTTCGCCGTTGATCACAGTGCCATTGGTGGACCCGAGGTCTTCGACCACCCACCCCTGCTCAGTGGGCGAGAGACGAGCGTGGAGCTTCGAGACATGAGCGTCGTCGATAGGGACACCACAGCCCGCCCCTCGGCCGATCGTCGTTTCACCGTCGAGCGCAAAGGTGTGGCCGGCGAGCGAACCTGGAGCCACCACCATCAACCGAGCGGTGTTCGTGGAGACCATGGCGGGCGCCGGCCGCGGTGCCGCAGGCGAGGACGCTGCCGACTGAGGTCCTCCCGGAGCGGGACGAGAAGCCGGGACCGGAACAGGTGCGGCGGCTACCGGAGCAGCTTCGGCGCGCAACTCAACCCAGACCGCTCGCAGCACGCGAAGGAAGACCAGGTAGACGAGGGCCAAGAGGCACACCCGTAGCACGATGAACAACTGGTCCGACACGGTCCGCCGAGACTAACGCTGCGAGCCGGTCGAGAAGTGACGCGCTGTGGTTGCGGGGGTTCAACCGGCCCGGAACTCGATGGTGGTCGCTCCGACATCGATGCGATCGCCGTCGACCAGACGATGCGCGGTGATCGCAACTCCGTTGACGAGCGTGCCATTGGTCGAACCGTTGTCGGTGAGCACGAAGCCATCGCCGTCGGGGCGAATCGCCGCGTGTTCACGGCTGATATTGGGATCATCGAAAGAGATCGCGCACTCCGCAAGACGACCCATGGTGACGACGAACTCGCCCAGAACGACCTGTTGGCCGGTGGGCAGATGCAGCACCCCGACACCTCCGTCGGCTTCCTTCATGCGGGCGACAATGTGGATCGTGCCACCACGCAGCGCGTCGTCGCCGTCGATCTCCACCTGCACCGGACCCATGAAGGTCCATCCCTCTTCGCGAGCATGGTCGCGGGTGGCGTCGCACAGTTCGCGAACGAGCGAGTCCTTCACCTCTTCGAAACGTTCGAGGTCGCTCGTCGCCAGCCGAACGGCGAAGTGGTTGGCCACAACCGGCTGACCCTTCACCCCGACGCTGCGGGAATCGGCCATTTCCCTCGCGATGCGATTCCCGATCTCGACCGGGCGCACGCCACCACGAAAGAAGCGTCCGACTGCTCCTTCGACAAAGCGCTCAAGGCGCCGCTCAACAGAACGCAAGCTCACACCGTGGAGGCTAGCGCTGCGCGAGAAACGCCAAGGGGCGACCCGGGAATCAGGATCAAATTGCACCACAGCGCGCTAGTCTCGGGGAACGTTCACTTCGGTGTGCGGCCACGCGCGAGTGGCGGAATTGGCAGACGCGCAGGCTTCAGGTGCCTGTGCCCGAAAGGGTGTGGGGGTTCAAGTCCCCCCTCGCGCACAACTCATAGTCGGGACCGAGTTCCGACGGCGCCACGAATACCGAGCGCGCTCCTCTTCTCTCCAGGCCAGACGAGGGCGGCAACTGAGCCCGATCTGGCGCCAAGTCACTGACTGTGGCAGCCTTTCAGTGGCGCTACGGGACAGGGAAGCAGATGGGTTGGATTGAACGACGGCCACGAGACGTGACCTCGCAGATCCTTGAATACGCAGAGAGTGGTCGTCTTGTAGAGGCCTCGCGTGCCGATCACGATGACCAACGAGCAACGATCGGCCTTGTCATCGTGGCTGCGCTGGTGCTCGGCGGCGGCCTGAGCCTCGCTACAAACGGCGCGTTGGGCGACGGTGGCCAGACCGTCACCCTGGTTGCGATCATCTCGGCCCTCGGCGCCACGGCGATTCTCGTTCCTTCGGTACGCCTGCTTCGCAGCGCACCGATCGCGAAGCCCATCAAGGTCCGCCCCGCAGCGGTGCTCCCACCGGAGTTGGTGCGCGTCGGCAACTGGATCCACCGCGATGGAGCGTGGCTCCGTGTCGAACAGATCGGCCGTGATGGGGCGCTGCAGGTGCAGGCGCTGCTGAGTTCCGGCGACCTGGTCGTGCTCAGTACTCCCGTGACCATCGCCGGCGACGACTTCCGTCCCGCGAAAGACCCGGTCGGGTCCCTCAGGCACTGACGGCCATCACACCTACAGCTATTCGTCGAGCGCCTCGATCGAGAGATTGATCGCGCTCTTGTAGATGCCCTTCGCCATCAGCGAGGTCGCAACCGCCCGTCGAGCGGTGAACACTTCCTTGCGGATCTCGTGGACCTCGCGATTGGTCGGTTCAGCGTCGAACGCCATTTGCACGAGGTGCGCCGCGACGGCGAGATCGCCGGCCTCCACGAGTTCGAGTGCACGATGGGCGAGCGCGGTGGCACCGCCCGCCAGGGCCGAGACCTCGGCACCGAGTGCAGCCTTGGGGGCGGGGTGCAGCGTTGCCGGGTCGCCATCCCACCAGCCGCCATACAGCCGGTAGATGTTGCGCACCACGAACTCGGGCTCGTCATAGGCGGGCACCAGGTAGGGCAGGTCGTAGGTGTCGGGCAGCTTCACCGAATGGATGATCGTGTCGAGCGTGGCCCCTTCGTTCATCAGGGCCACGGTCTCTCGCACGAGGTACTCCAGCGCGCCGGCGGCCATGTCGAGCACCGTCGCCACGCGCTCGGCTCCCGCGACCGGCAAGCCGTGGGCCGGGAGAAGCAGCTCGGGGCCCTTTGCGATCATGGCTCTCAGCGCCGTGGCCCAGTCGCCCGCGAACCGCTGCACCTTCTGCGGATTGCCCGCGTTGGGGAAGTTCCACATGAAAAGGTCGCCGACATAGACGGCCTTGCGGGCGGGATCCCAGAGCCAGGTGTGGTCGTCGGTCTCGCCGTTGGCGTGGTGCAACTCGAAGTGCGCGTCGCCGACCGTCAGGTCCATGCCGGACTGGTGGGTGATGTTGGGAACCGCCACGTCGTCGCCGATGTAGCGTCCCTCGCCGACCCCCATGAAGTTCGGGGCGGTCTTCGTGCCGCCGAACTGTCGAGAGTTGACGGCAAGGTTCCAGCCCGCGGTCTCGCGATAGCGGTGGAACCGATCGTGCACCGCCTCGTGAGCGATCACATCGGGCGACTCGTGTCCGCGATTCTCGGCATCGCCGAAGATCGCCGGGCTGCCCCCCACGTGATCGGCATGACCGTGGGTGTAGACGATCGAGTGCACGCGGTCCTGTCGCCACTCTCGAATTGCGTCGATGCAGCGCGTGCCCGACAACGACCCGCTGGCGTCGACCAGGACCAGCCCATCGCCGGTGTCGACGCTCCAGATATGGGAGAACGCTTCGACTACCGACAATCCTTCGGCCACCTCCGACAGCTCGAAGGTGATGCGGTTGGTGCGCTCGCTCACCACTCCGCTGTCGATGATCTTCGACGACAACTCGATCAGTTCCGACACATGTGCTCCCGGCTGGCCATGTGCGCACGGTACCGTCCGATCCATGACCACGCAGGAGCCGCCGGACGGCGCCACGGTTCACGACGGTGTCGAGGGCTGGACCATCGACGGACGCTCCGACGACCCGGCGATCCTCGACGCGGCGACGGGTCTGCTCGACGGAGAACTCCCCGACCCGAGATTCGTGTCGAGCGACTACCTCCGCTGGGCCTACCGAGAGAACCCGCTCGGACGGGCGTGGGAACGCCACCAGCAAGTGGCGGACGGCGGTGCCACGAAGCTCGTGGCCCACTACGCCAACATGCCCCGGCGCTACCGCGGTCCGAGCGGAGAACACACCGACGGGGCCTGGTCTCTCAACGCCGTGGTCCATCACGATCATCAGCGGGCCCGTCACTTCACCCGGATCGGTCTCGAGATCTACGAGGAAGCAGCGGCAGAGGATCGGTCGTTCGTCGTCGGGGTCACCAACGAGAAGTCGACCGGGGCGGTCGTGAAGTACATGGGCTGGCGACTCGCCGGCCCCCTCCCCGTTCGTGTGGTGCACCCGCTCGGTCGCGGTCGACGACGCATGACCCACACCGAGATCGACGCCAACTGGCTCGACTCGACGGCGTTCGAGGAGTTCGCGGCAACCGTCGATCGTCACGCCGTGAACGGCTGGGTGACCGACTACACGCCTGAGGTCCTACGTTGGCGGCTCGCCTGCCCAGAGACCCGGTACTTCCTGCATCAGGCCGACGAAGTGGCACTGATCACCACCCGTTCGAGTCTCGGGCCGATCCCCGCGTGCGTGGTCCTCAAGGCCTTCCCGCTTTCGTCCGGCTCTGCATCAATCGACGCGACTCGGGCAATCCGCTCAGCGACGCAATTTCATCGCGCCGGCTTCGGTGTCTACGCAGGCTTCAACGCATCGGTGAAGGTGCGCGGAATCCAGCCGCCGCGCCGACTGCAGCCGTCACCGCTCAACCTGATCATCCGCCACCTCGACCCAGCGGTCGATCAGAACGCGATCGTGCTCGACACGTTCGAATTTCTGGACATGGACGCCTACTGAGGCGGTATGTGAGGGACGCCTACTGAGGCGGTATGTCGGGGACGCCTACTGAGGCGGTAGGTCAGACGTCGGCGCCGAAGCGTTCGGCGAGGTGGTCCACCGGGTTGCGCGAGATCACGCTCGGGGCCTGATCGAGGAACTCCCGCCAGCGCCGGGCCATGGCAAACCAGAGCCGGGGGTGGCGGGCGCTGAGCCGCAGCGGCAGGTAGCCGAGCTCCCACATCATCACGACGCCCCAGAATCCGAGATCGCTTTGCACTCCCCCGGGCTCGAGCTTCGTGTGGATGCGCATTGCACCGTGGAGGATGTGGACGATGCGGTCGCGAATCGCTTCGCTGAGCACCGCCTCGGGGATGGTGGTGAGCCCCGACGCGTTGTCGGGCATCGTCGCTGAGCGCCCGACCGAGCGCGACTGAAACGAGACCCACCAGTAGGGACGTTCGACGTCGGACGGCACATGAAAGACGAAGGGGCGCGGCGAGAGTCGGCGCGCGAACACCCGAGGCACTTCACGAACCAGGCGACCGAGGTGCGCCTCGAAGTCTCGCCATTCGACCCGCACACCTTCCTCAGCTGCGGTGCGCTCGGCGATCTTCGGTGCGTACTTCGTCGTCAACTCGGCGAGGTGCGTCTCGCGATCGGTGTACCAGTCGACATCGCTGCGGTCGAAGCCAGAGTCGCTGTCCCACACGTCGCCCGGCGCCATGGTGATCACGTCGGTTCCTTCGATACCTCCGCGCTCGGCCACGCCCTCGACCACCGCACCCGGAGTCACGAGATGGGCGTTGAGCGGCGCGCTGTCGGGATGAAGAAACCCGACCATCGAGCCGAAGGGAATCGCGTAGCGAGGGCGCAGGCGCGCCATCACGTCGTGGAAGTCGTCGAGATAGGTCTGCTGGCTGACGAGAGTCAGCTGCTCGGCATCTTCGCTGTCGTAGAGCACCGGGTAGGACTGGGCGAACGAGTGGCTCTTGCAAGCGAGAGCTGGGCGCCCGAAGTCGTTCACCAACTGATCGAGGGCCCGACCGCGGATCTTGCAGTCGTTCACGTCGACCACCACTTGGTCGTCTTCGGCAATGACGAACGCTGTGTCGTCGAAGCCGTATTGATAGGACGCGACACGCACTCCGTGGCCGAGGTCGAGCACACGTCCGTGGATGAGCTCCTGCGGGCGTTCGAATCCGAGACTGACCACCTCATCGGCCATCACATCCACGCCGAACCGCGGAATCAGCACGTTCGCGGCGCGGTCGAGCTTGCGCATCGACGGGTAGTGGAAGTGATCGAAGTGGTGATGGGTGAGATAGACGAAGTCGGGCGCGAGCATCTCCGGAGTCGGTTCTGTGCTCGGTGGGAAGTGCCACCACGAGCGCCAATAACACGACCCGATCAGCCACGGGTCGACGAGGATTGTTCCGGCTCGAGTCTCCGCCCGCAGGCAGGAGTGGCCGATCACCGTGACGCGCATGAGCCGCAACGGTACGTCACAAGTACGATTCCCCGGTGCGCTGGGGACCGAGAATTCAACATGTGATGCGGAACCCCTTCGCGCTACTCGTGTTCGCGACCTTCGCCCTGGCCGTCCTCGTGCGGTGGTACGTGCTCGACCGTTGGTACATCGACGTGCCCCTCGTCGAGGACGGCACCCTCAACGACAACCTCTACTACCACCTCTCGGCGAACCTTCTGGCCGACGGCCACGGCTTCGCCAATCCGTTCGAATACCAGGTGAACGACATCATCATCCCCACGGCCGCCCACCCGCCGGGGTTCACCGTCTACCTGTCGATCTGGTCATTGTTCGGAGCCGACACGGTCACCTGGCACCGCTTCGCCAGCGGCATCATCTCCGCCTCTGTCGTGCTCCCTGTCGGTCTCCTGCTCCGCCGACTCTTCGATCTCAAGGTGGCGGCCCTCGCCATGATCGCCGTCGCGCTCTACCCGCCGCTGTGGATGAACGACTCGCTGATCCTTTCGGAGTCGATGTACATCCCGCTCGCGGCATGGGCACTGTTCTTCGCTTATCGCGCCTACGAAGAGCCATCGGTTCGCCGCATCCTCGAACTGACGGTCGTGCTCGCGCTCGGTTCGCTCACCCGCAGCGAGCCCTTCCTCATGTTCTTCCT
>CALKOE010000177.1 GCA_938091985.1 uncultured Acidimicrobiales bacterium
GCCGACGAGCTCGTCGGCGGTCAGCTCCGACCCGACCAGATCGAATCGATGGAAGCGATGAGCGAGGCCGCGTTGTGGCTCTGCGACTGCGGCCCCGACCACACTGGCCGGGTCGAGGCAAGCCTCGACCTGCTCGAACGAGAAGGAATCGCCCCCATGAACCTTCAAGGCACCGGCCTGCATCCCAACGGGATCCGCCCGTGACCGGGCTCGACGACGAATTCGAGGACCTGAGCGTCGAGATCGACGGCAAGGTCGCCGTGCTGACCCTGGACCGCCCCGACAACCTCAACGCGTTCTCGGGTGCGATGGGTCGCAGCCTCACCGCCGCGCTCCGAGCGGCCGACGCCGACGACGACATCCGTGTGGTCGTGCTCACCGGCGCGGGTCGGGCGTTCTGCGCCGGCGCCGACTTCTCAGGCGGATCGGGAGTGTTCGGCACCCCGACCAAGGAGACCTTCTCCTCGGACCCACTCGACGACTTCCACCCGTGGGACGTGCGCAAACCCGTGATCGCCGCGGTCAATGGCCATGCGGTCGGCCTCGGCATGACGATGACGCTGCAATGCGACATTCGGATCATCGCCGAAGAAGCCAAGCTAGGCATCGTGCAGGCCCGTCGCGGGATCCTCCCCGACCTCCACTCTCACTGGACACTCCCCCGTCTCGTCGGTCACACCCGCGCGACCGAGCTCATCCTCACCGGGCGCATGTTTCGCGGGACCGACGCACTCGACTGGGGGTTGGCCACCGAGGCCCTTCCCGCCGAACAAGTGCTTCCCCGGGCACTCGAACTCGCCCACGAGATGGCCGCCCAAACCGCGCCGATCTCGGTCGCGGCATCGAAGCGGCTGCTCTGGATGAACGCACCCTCACCGGAAACCATCAACACCCTCGAGCGCGACATCCACCTCCACCTCATGGGCACCGCAGACTCCAAGGAGGGCGTGATGGCCTACATGGAGAAGCGAGACCCGCAATGGTCCCTGACCCTCAGCGAAGATTGGCCGGAATGGCTCGACGAACTGCCCTGATCGTCGGGGCTGACGACCCCGCCGACTCCATTGCCTCTGGCCTCGCCGATGCCGGCTGGGTCGTACTGCGCATCGACGACGACGATCTCATGTGGGACGACCACACCATCGCCGCCGCGTTCCCTGACCTCGACGGCCTCGACCTCGTGGTCCACGCCCGCTACCCCGCGGCATCACGCCGCCGTGGCGCACTGATGGACCTGACCGACGACGACTGGCGCATCCGGGCCGATGAGCCGTTCGAGGCAACGATCCGACTGGCTCGCAGCGCCCACCCGTACCTGGCTGGGTCTGCCGGCACCATCGTCTTCCTCGTGCCGTTGATGGCGTCAGCGGGCGGCGAAGGGTTCGCACCAATGGCCACCGCCGCGGAAGGGGCCCGGCTTCTGGCCAAGTCGCTGGCCAAGACGTGGGGCCACGACCACATCCGTGCCCACGCGATCACCCTCGACCCGTCGGCCTTCCTGGCCCCGGATGAGGCCGCAGGGATGGCCGAGGCCAACTCACTGCACGACCCGCCCCTCGGGCGGGTGCCCGATCTGTCGACCGAGGTCGCACCGATCGTCAACGCCTTGACCACCGACGACTTCACGTCACTCCTCGGCGCATCGCTCGTCGTCGACGGCGGACTCTGGATGCCCGGATGAGTGCCACCCCGACCCCTCCCTCTCCCCCCGTAGCCGGGCTGCTCGAAGGGCGCGTGGCCATCATCACCGGCGCCGGCCAGGGTGTCGGCGAAGGCATCGCCGACTCGATGGCACAGGCCGGAGCGTCGGTGATCATCGCCGCTCGTCGAGCCGAGACCGGTGAGCCCGTCGCCGAGCGGATCCGCAACGAGGGCGGCAACGCCGCCTTCGTGAAGTGCGATGTCACCGTTCGTGCCGACGTCGACAATGCGGTCGATGTTGCCATCGAGCGCTTCGGCCGGCTCGATGTGATGGTGCACAACGCGGTGTCGCCACCCGGCGTGCCGAGACCGCTCCAGGAGATCGACGATCAGACCATCTTGCTGCAGATCGGCACCTCGACCACGGCGTCGTTCTATTGCGCCCAGGCCGCGTTCCCCCATCTCAAGAACGACTACGGCTCCCTCATTCTCCTCACGTCACCCGCCGGCATCGAGGGAAGCGGCAACCTCCCGCTCTACGGCGCAATCAAGGGGGCCCAGCGCGGGCTTCTGAAGAGCTTGGCCCGCGAGTGGGGACCCGAAGGCGTGCGGGTCAACGCCATCGCTCCGGTGGCATGGACCCCGGCTATGGACGTCGCCACCGCCGCCAACCCCACCCTCGAAGCTCGACTCAGGGGCCGCACGCCGCTGCAACGCATCGGTGACCCCACCGCCGACATCGGCCCGGTCGCCGTGTTCCTCGCCTCCCCGCTCTCGCGACACATGACAGGCCAGACCCTCGCGGTCGACGGCGGCCGCTACCTCGGCCTGTGAGAACGCGCCGATGAGCGACGTACACCTGCTGATCAGCCCCGAGGCCGGGCGCGGCCGAGCCGCGGCAGCCACGGAGATCGTGCAGTCCACCATCCGAGCCGCCGGGCACACCCCCGTCGACCTCACCGGCACCACTGCCGCGGCGAGCACCGCCGCGGCCAAGGCCGCCGTGGCCGATGGAGTCGAGCGCATCATCGTGGTGGGCGGCGACGGGCTCGTGCACTTGGCGCTGCAGGCGGTGGCCGAATCGAGCACCGTGCTCGGCGTGGTGCCGGTGGGAACCGGCAACGATTTCGCCCGCGGCCTCGACACCATCCCCGACGACCCCGCCGAAGCCACACAGGTCGCACTGGGCGAGGGGCGCCCAACCGACGCAATCCGCAGCGACGCCGGTTGGGTCGCCTCCGTCGCAACCGCAGGGTTCTCGGGCGACGTCAACGCCAGGGCCAACCGGCTGCAGTTTCCGAAAGGACCCTCGCGCTACTCGGTCGCCACGGTCGTCGAGCTTCCGGGGCTGCGAAACCGACCGGTTCGCCTCGACGTCGACGGGCAGGTACACGAGTTCGAGACTGCGTTGCTGGCCGTGGCCAACACTGGCTGGTTCGGCGGCGGCATGCAGATCGCACCCGATGCGCGACCCGACGACGGGCGGCTCGAAGTCACGGTGGTCGCCGATGTCGGCCGACTCGAGTTGCTGCGCTTCTTCCGGCTCGTGTTCAGCGGGCGCCACATGGCCCACCCGAAGGTGCACGGGCTCAGCGGCCGCCGCATCTCGATCGAGGCTGACGGACTCGAACTCTGGGGTGACGGTGAAGCGATCGGCACGACACCGGCAACGCTCGAAGCGGTGCCGGATGCGGTGCTGCTCGCCCGCTAGTCACTCGAAGATCGTCACGCAGCTGTTCTCGGCGAGCGACCCGACCGCTTCATCGGTCAGACCGACCTTCGGGTCGAAATCAACCCCCATCGCCTTCGACACGACACGACCCCGCCGGAAGATGGCTTCGACCCACTGGCGATACTCATCGGTGCCGGGCTCGAGCACCCGACCCTGCATCTCGCGCCATTGCCCTTTGACACACAGGCGAGCCGGATGACCGTCGACGAAGTTGCGCCACCAGTTCCGTTCGGGGGCGATCGAGGTGCTCACGATCACGACGCCGTCGATGTCGTGATAGCCGACCGGCAGGCGAAACGATCGGCCGCTCTTGCGACCCGAATACTCGATGACGCACAGCCCGGAACTCATCAGGCGGTGGGCCCGCGATGTGAGGACCCGGATCATGACCGGGTTGGTCCGGTCGAAGAACTTCAGAACGGCGCGTTTCATGCTGCGGAGAATGCCACTCGAAAGCCCATGTTGCCCGTCGACGTGTCGAACGTGTTCGACGATCGGGCGCCCACTCGGTAGCGATTGCAGTAGGAGTCGTGGCACAGATACGAACCACCGCGGATCACTTTGTGGTTCGGGCGTTCCTCGAAGTCGTCGGCGCACCATTCCCAGACGTTGCCGGCGACGTCGTAGAGCCCCAACCCGTTGGGTGGAAACGAACCGACCGGTGACGTACCGAGATACCCGTCGTCGAGCGAGTTGGCCATCGGGAACTCGCCCTGCCAGATGTTGCACCGGTGCTCGCCGTCGGGAGTGAGGTCATCGCCCCAGGGGTAGATCGCCTGATCCAGCCCACCCCGAGCAGCGTGTTCCCACTCGGCCTCGTTCGGGAGTCGGCCGCCCACCCAGGCCGCGTAGGCAGAAGCCTCTTCCCACGACACGTGGACGACCGGGTGCTCGCTCAATGTGTCGAGGTCGCTGTGTGGGCCATACGGGT
>CALKOE010000178.1 GCA_938091985.1 uncultured Acidimicrobiales bacterium
CGGGATCTCGAGGATCACCGAATCGAGCATCGGCAGGTCCGATGCCACGGGAATGCGGTAGTCGAGAAAGCTCGGATTATCCAACTGGCCGTTGGCGTCGTAGATGTACTCCTCGTTGAGCGCCCAGCCGATGCCCTGGGCGGATCCGCCCTGCATCTGACCTTCGACGTAGGACGGATGGATCGCAGTCCCCGCGTCCTGTGCTGCGGTGTAGCGCAGGATCTCGACCTGGCCGGTCTCCTCGTCGACGCGGACGTCGGCGAGGTGGGCGGCAAACGACGGCCCGGCGCCGGCGGCGTTGAGCGATGCCGTGGCGGTCAGCGGACCACCGGTCATCTTCGCGGCGCCGGTGATCTCCGCGATGGAAACCGGGTCGGCCCCTTCTGACGGGGGTCCTTCGATCACGGCGGCGCCATCGATCCAGGCGACCTGGTCGGCAGCAACGCCCCGCATCACTGCGGCACGTTCCTTCATCTGCTCGATGAGCTCGCGACACGCATTGACGACAGCCATACCAGTGGCGAATGTCGCCCGGCTGCCCTCGGTGATATCGGTGAATCCGACCGACTCGGTGTCGGCGACGATCGGGGTGATCCGATGCACGTCGAGTCCGAGCTCCTCGGCCGCCATCAGCGCCATCGACGCACGGCTACCACCGATGTCGGGGCTGCCGGTGATGACCGTGGCGGTTCCGTCTTCGTTCAGGTTGACCGTGGCGCTCGACTGTTCACCGATGTTGAACCAGAACCCGGTGCCGAAGCCGCGACCGGCGCCTTCGGGCACCGGCGAGTTGTAGTGCTCGCTGTTCTTGATCGCTTCGAGCGTCTCGATGAAACCGATCTTCGGATGTGGTGCACCCATTGCGGTGGGGTCACCCTCGACAACGGCGTTGCGCAGCCGCAGGTCGATCGGATCCACTCCGAGCTGGTCGGCAATCTCGTCGACCAATGTCTCGATCGCGAACGCCGCCTGCGGGGCAGACGGAGCTCGGTAGGCCGCCGACTTCGGCGTATTGTCGACGGTGCCGACCGCCATCAGATCGAGGTTGGGGAAACGGTAGGACGCGATCGACATCGCACCGGTGAGCGCCGCGTAGCCCTTGGCTGAGCCGTTGCTGTAGTGCAGCGTGCCCTGGATGGTGGTGAGTTCGCCGTCGTTGGTGGCGCCCATCTTGATGTGGATCTTCGACGCCGGCGCCGGACCGGTGGCCCGGAGCACCTCTTCGCGGGTCATCACAATCTTGACCGGACGTGCTGCCTTCTGGCTCAGCATCACCGCGATGGGCTCGAGATAGATGGTGGTCTTTCCACCGAAACCGCCGCCGATCTCAGCCGGGGTGACCTTGATCTTGTCGGTGCCCCATCCAAGGATCTTCGCCGTCTTGGAGCGCACCGCGAAGTGGCCCTGCGATGAGGCCCAGATCGTGGCCTTGCCGTCCTGTCCCACGTCGGCCACGCAAGCGTGAGGCTCGATGTAGCCCTGGTGCACGGCCTTGGTGGTGAAGGTGCGCTCGACGATCACATCGGCGGCGGCGAAGCCGGCCTCGACGTCGCCGCGCTGGAACGGACCGATCGACGCGATGTTGGACGGCTCGGTGTCGCCGGTGAAGAGCGTGCGGTTGGTCGAGTTCGCGATGGGAGCGCCGTCGGCAATGGATTCTTCGATGCTGAGCACGGCCGGCAGCACTTCGTATTCGACCTTGACCGCAGCAGCGGCAGCACGGGCCTCGGCCAGCGTCGTGGCAGCGACGGCAGCCACGGTGTGGCCGTCGTAGAGAACCTCGTCGCGGGCGATGTTGTTGATCGCTTCGTCGTGAGCAGGATCAGCCGGGTCGATGGTCGGGAAGTCGGCCCCGGTGGTCACCGCTTTCACACCGGGCATGGCCTCGGCTGCGCTTGTGTCGATCGACACGATACGCGCGTGCGCATGCGGCGACCGCACCATCACACCACGCAGCTGGCCGGTGAGATCGAGGTCTGCGGCAAAGCGAGCCTTGCCGGTGACCTTGTCGAGTCCGTCGTGGCGAACCGGACGGGTGCCGACGTACTTGTACTTCGGGGGGCGATTCTCTGTCGCGGTCACTTGGTGACTCCGTTCAGTTGCACGGCGGCTTCTTGGACGGCGTGGATGATCTTGTCGTAGCCCGTGCAACGGCAGAGGTTGCCGGCGAGGGCGTAGCGGATCTCGGTTTCGGTTGGAGCTGGGTTCTCGTCGAGCAGCACCTTGGCGGCGACGAGGAAACCCGGGGTGCAGATGCCGCACTGCAGCGCTGCGCCTTCGAGGAAGGTCTGCTGGAGCGGATGAAGGTGATCGCCCTCGGCGATGCCTTCGACCGTGCCGATCTCGGTGCCTTCAGCCTCAGGAGCAAACATCAGGCAGGCGCAGTTGAGCTTGCCGTCGACGGTGATCGAGCAGGCACCGCAGTCTCCGGTGCCGCAACCCTCCTTCACGCCGGTCAGGCCCAACTCGTCGCGCAGAGCATCGAGGAGGGAGGTGTCGTCGCTGGAGAGGAAGTCGACCTCGTCGCCGTTGACGGTGCAATGGACGTGGGTGCGGTTGATCATGCGCGGGCCCTTTCTGCGGCGATGTTCGCAGCTCGCTTGGCAAGTACGCCGGCGACCTGACGGCGGTAGTCGATGGTGCCGCGCTTGTCGTCGATTGGGTTGCACGCTGCCGACGCTGCGGCGGCGACGGCCTCGAGGGTGGCATCGTCGAGCGTGGAGCCGACCAGAGCGGCCTCGGCGTCGGGAACCCGAACAACGGTCGGGGCCACTGCGCCGAGGGCCACCGTGGCGCTGGTGCAGGTGTCGCCATCCATCGTGATGCGCACGGCGGCACCGACAACGGCGATGTCCATCTCGGTGCGGGGGATCAGCCGGAGGTAGGCGTCGGAGGTGTTGGCAGCCGGGGCGTCGACCTCGAACTCGACGACGAATTCGTCGTCGGCCAACGAGGTCTGTCCGGGGCCGGTGACGACGTCTTCGACGGCCACCGTGCGTTCACCGTTGCTGCCGGCAATGACCGCTCGCACGCCGTTGACCACCAGGGCCGGCACGGAGTCTGCCGCCGGTGATGCGTTGCAGAGATTGCCACCCCAACTGGAGCGGTTCTGGATCTGATCGGATCCGATCAGACCGCTGGCCTCGCTCAGGCCCGGAAACGCTCCGGAAAAGGCGGCGTCGGCGGTGAGGGTCGAGGTGGGCGTCGCTGCGCCGACCGTCCAGCTGCCACCCGACTCAGAGGATCCGATCAGACGATCGATCTTCTTCAGGTCGACGAGAACCGAGGGCTCGGGACTACCCGAACGAATCTGCGGAATCAGATCTGTGGCTCCGGCAAAGACGCGTGCGTCGGCATCGCTCGCCAACAGCCCGACAGCCTCGTCCACCGTGGTTGGTGCGGCATATTTCATGCGCGGAAACCTAGTACCCGGCGACGCTTCGCGTCGCATGGAGTTCGGCGGAGCCGAACTCCCGGGCAACGCTTCGCTCTACAGGAGGCTCTCAGGTAGCCAGGAGCGCTTCGAATGCGTCGACGACGCACTGGCGAAACGCTGCGGGGTCTTCGATGGCCACGGGGTCGATGAAGAGTCCGATGTCGAAGTTGTTGCAGTACGAGAGCGCAGTGGCGTTGCACGGCGTGCCCGCCAGGGGTCCGAACGACACCGAATGATCCACCTTCGCTCCGCCGATGTAGAGCGGGAAAGGCGCACCGCGCAGGTTCGATGTGGCCAGGTCGACCTTGGCTGCCTGGCTGCGGGCGGTCCGCGTCACCACTGAGGTGGGCAAGAGGTTGACCACTCCCGACAGCGCGGTGTAGCCACCGCTGCGACCGGCCGCCTCTCGGGCGTCATCGAGCGTCTCGGCCGTGGCGGCCATGCGGACCGTCGGATCGAGCTCTTCACCCGGAAGATGAACGAGGACGGGAGTAAACGCGTTGCCACCCGCCTTGTCGTCTGTTCGGGTGCTCAGCACAAACGAAACGTTGAGCGTGTCGAACGACTCGTCGCGATCGGCGTGGTACCGAACCGCGGCCTCCGACATCGCGGAGACGAACGCAACGTTGACCGTCGTTCCGGCGGCCTTGCTCGCGGCCTTCAAGGCATCGAGCGGGACCGTGACCGATTCGAGGTGACGATGACGCGAGCGGTTGCGCCACAACGGCGCACCCTCGCCGTCCTCGACCGTGTGGGTGAGTTGGCCAGCGGTTTCGGTGACCATCGAGGTGAGCTCGTTCACCTTCTCACCGACTCGCGACGGGTCGGCAGGCCAAATCGCCACCTCGCCGGCGGCGCGGCGGGCGGTGCCGGCGAAGCGACGAGCGACGTGGCCGAGCGACGCGGCGGTGGTCGCGGCGAGGCTCGAACCGAGATCGCCGCCGGCCTCCTTCTTGTCGAACTCGGCAAAGTTCTGAGCGACGAGACCCTCGAGGTCGACATCGGGCGAGCGGGGGACATCACGCTCGAGGTCCTGGAACATCTCGGCGATGCGGAGCTGGCCGATGCCATCGGAGATCGCGTGGTGCATCAACGACCAGAGCGCACCTTGCCCGGTCTCGAGGCCTTCGATGACGACCATGCGCCAGAGTGGGCGGGTGCGATCGAAGGGCTCCGTGTAGAGCTGGGCCGCCAGATCGAGCAGTTGTCGCTCGGTGCCGGGGCTCGGGAGGGTCACAACCCGGAAGTGACTATCGAAGCTGAATTCGGGGTCGGGGACCCATGCCGGCGTCGAGAGCCGACCGAGACCGGGCTGCACCCGCTGGGTGAATCGCGGGAGTTCGGTCACCGCCATGCGCATCCGGGCCCGAAGCTTGTCGACGTCGATCGGCTGATCGAAGACGAACATCGCACCGCCGCTCGGATTGAGCCATGGGTCCTTTTCGATGTTCCACATCAAGGCTTCGTGTTCCGACATGCGGTCAGCCATGTCGATCTCTCGAGTGCGGGGAGGGGTGTCGGTCATCAGACGCTCGTATCGGTGCCGGGCCGACGATCGGCCTCTGCGTTCGGGTCACCCTTGTAGCCGGGTGGGAAGGTGAGTGCGAGCTCTTCCTCGGTGGGAACTCGCTGTTCACGAGCTTCGGGAGGCAAGAGGTCGACGATGGCGCTCATGATCGCAGCTGTGTCAGCGTCGGGGTCGTCGCGACCGATCTCAACCGGTGGTCCGACGGTCACGGTAACGAGCGGGCGACTGCCCACCGGAAGCTTCGGCATGCGGGCGCTGCGAGGCCAGACCTTCTCCGTGCCCCAGAGCCCGATCGGAATCACGGGGGCACCGGTCATCGCCGCGAGGCGCGCAGCACCCCAACGGCCCTTCAACTCCGGATCGAAGAAGGCTGGTCCACGC
This sequence comes from uncultured Acidimicrobiales bacterium, assembly GCA_938091985.1. GTDB lineage: Bacteria > Actinomycetota > Acidimicrobiia > Acidimicrobiales > Aldehydirespiratoraceae > JAJRXC01. Next base: position 5,346 of record CALKOE010000178.1, read on the forward strand.
GGAATCGTGCCTTCGGGCGCGAGCATCAAGAGCTCGCCACCCCGAAGTGCATCGGCCGCGGCCTCCAGTGGTTCGTCGGAGCCGGTGCCGCGATCGACGCGAACGCCACCGATGCCTCGCATCAACTTGCCGATCACCGGCACGTCGAACACTTCTTTCTTGCCGAGGCTGCGAACGCTGCGCCCGCACTTGGCCGACAGCAGGCCCATCGCGGAGGGGTCGAAGTAGGAGCGATGGTTGAACACGAGAATCGCTGGACCGTCGGCGGGGATGTTCTCCACGCCGCTGAACTCGAAGCGAGCGAACGGCTGGAACTCCTCGCGCATGAAGGGGCGCCCCCAGTCTTGGAGTTCCCGTCCGGCGATCTTGAAGACGCCATCGAGCTTGTCGAAGTGGCGCACGGGCCACCCTTTGAGGGCCGCCACGCCTTGTAGGCGGACGTCGGGATTGACCGCGACCGGGTTGCCCACCATTCCGAGCATCGACGAATCGAAGTAGCTGTCGCTGTAGGCGTAGCTCTTCTCGAGCGACACGTTGTTGGCCTCTGCCCAGTCAGCGACTGCGTCGGCCTTGGCTCGGCCCCAAACGAAGGGCCCGTCGGTCTCACCGGTGTATTCGCCACCGGCGGAGGACCACTTCGTCGCGACGACGGCATCAAAACCGAGTTGCTCGGCAAGCGGAGCAACCCAGGGCTCAGGAGAGGTCGTGGCGAGCACCAGGAGGCGTCCGGCTTCGCGGTGTTCGCTGATCGTGAGGCGAGCGAACGACAGGACGAGTTCCTCGTCGATCTCGGCGGCGGCGGCCACGGCAGCGCGGTGAACGAGGTCCACGGACCAACCCTTGGAGGTGCGAGCACCCAGCTTCGCGGGCTGCATCATCACCCAGCTCTCGCCGAACTGTTCGTAGAACTTCAAGAACGCGTCGGCCAGCGGGATGTCGGGCATCGAGCCGAGGCCGGCCTCGCTCAAGTGACGCTGGAAGATCGGGGCCGACGACGATGCGATGAGCGTGCGATCGAGATCGAAGATGGCGGCGGCTTGACGAGCCATGAGCAACTCCCTGAAGTCTGGCTTCGAGATTCTCCCACGAGACTAATGTCAGTGACTGACATTAGTTAACTGCTGACATCTCTGGTCAAACGATCTATGGTTGACGAGTGGGACCCACGCAGGAGCTCGGCCGCCGAGACCGGAAGAAGAACGACACCCGCGATCGATTGATCAACGAGGCCGCTCGTCTCTTCGAGGCCAACGGGTTCGACGAGACCACCACCGCGGAGATCGCCGACGCTGCCGATGTGGCGCAGCGAACCCTCTTTCGCCACTTCCCGACGAAGGAAGCCGTGCTCTTCGGCGACATGGTCGATCTTCGTCACGAACTCCACGACGCACTTGCCGCGAGACCCGACGACGAGCCGGTCGTCGAAGCGGTCCGCCAGGCGGTCTTGGCATTGGCCGACGACCACATGCGCCATGCTCAGCGTCGCCGCGTGCAGTTCAGACTCGCCGCCGCCGTGCCCTCGGTCTCGGCATACAGCCGAGCGGTGGTGCAGACCGGTTGGGAGCGCGAGATCATCGCTGCTGCGGCAGCACGACTCGGCGTCGACCCGATCACCGACCCGCGTCCTGAGATTCTCGCCGGCGCAGCGATGTCGGCACTGCGGGTGGCGACCCGGCAATGGACTGCCGGCCCAGCGACCGCTGATTTCGTCGATCTTGCCGACCAGGCGCTGCGCGCGATCGCGGAGATCCAACGCTGACAGCTCTCTGACGAGCCGTCTATGGTCACAACCAATGACGCTCGCACGCCTTCTCGACACCCAACCTGACGACGCCGTCGCGCTCATCGAAGACGGTGAATCCACGACTTATGGCGAGCTTCGAGATCTCGTCGCTCGCACCCGCTCAGGGCTGACCGCCGCCGGCGTGGTGCCTCGTGACCGCGTGGCTGTGGTGTGCACCAACACTCGAGCCGCCGCCGTCAGCGTGCTCGCAGCGACCTCGGCCGACATGATCGCGGTGCTCCTCGACCCGAACTGTGCTCTGGCCGAACTCCGAGAACAGGTAGAGACCATCGGGGCTGCCCACGTGCTCACCGGCACCCCCGTCGACGACGACCTCCACACCAACATCTCCTCACCCGCCGGCGCAGCCGTGGTCGGTATCGATCCCCTCCCCGACGGACCCGCCGTCGCGGCGGCGACTCCCGGAGACGACGACCTCGCCGTCATGCTCTTCACCAGCGGCACAGCCGGCTCGCCGAAGGCGGCGATGCTCAGCCATCGCAACCTCACGTCGAACCAGGAAGCGATCGTCGCGACCGACGACAGTCGACTCACCCCGGACTCGGTCGTGCTCGCGACCATCCCGATCTCGCACATGTACGGGTTCAACGTGTCACTGCTCACCACGCTGCGGGTGGGCGGCACGGTGGTGCTCACCACCGGATTCCAGACCTCGACCTGCGTCGAGCTGATCAAGACCCATGGCGTCGACCGCTTCGCCGGCGTGCCGCCGATGTGGCGCGCGCTGATCGACAGTCCCGCTCCCGACGACGCCTTCGAAGGCGTGATTCGCATCGCCTCAGGCGCCTCCGCACTGCACCCTCGACTCTGGAAGGAGTTCAAGGAGCGCTTCGGTGTCGAGCTCCAAGAGGGCTACGGACTCACAGAGACCTCGCCTGCCGTCACCTCACACATCGGCATCCCCGTTCGAGCGGGAACGGTCGGAAAGCCGGTGCCGGGCGTCGAGGTGAAGGTGGTCGACCACGACGGCAACGCCGTGCCGTTCGATGATTCCGGCGAGATCATGGTTCGGGGACCCGGGGTGTTCCTCGGCTACTGGGAAAACGAAGAAGCAACAAAGGCGGTCCTCGACGACGACGGCTGGCTGGCCACCCGAGACATCGGAGTGTTCTCCGAAGACGGCTACCTCGCCCTCGTCGATCGGGCCAAGGATCTCATCATCGTTTCCGGCTTCAACGTCTATCCGTTCGAGGTCGAGACGGTGTTGGTCCAGCACCCCAAGGTCCAGCAAACCGTCGTGATCGGGCGCGACGACGACCGTCGCGGGGAGCGGGTGGTCGCCTTCGTCACCGTGCCCGACGGATCCGAGCCTCCAGAACTCGACGAGCTCGTCGACTTCTGTCGGGAGCGCCTCGCTCGCTACAAGTGCCCCACTGAGTTGGAGATCGTCACGGAGCTCCCCATCGGCACGTCCGGCAAGACCCAGCGCCGGAAGCTGAGCTGATCGCGATGGCACGAGACACCGGATGGCTCCAACAACCGATGATGCGCGTGATGAAGCCGCTCATGCATCGCATGTGGAATCTCGACATCACCGGCCTCGACAACATTCCGGCCGTCGGCCCGGCGCTGCTCGCGCCGAACCATCTGTCTTTTCTCGATTCGCCCTTCACGATGTCGCTCATGCCCCGGCGCACCCTCGCGGTGGGCAAGGCCGAATACATGGACGACTGGAAGACGAAGTACTTCTTCCCGGCCACCGGCATGATCCCCCTCGACCGATCCGGTGGCGACGCCAGCCAAGTCGCCCTTGATGCAGCCGCCGCCGCGCTCAAACGCGGTGACCTGTTCCTCATCTATCCCGAGGGCACCCGCACTCGGGATGGCTACCTTCACAAGGGCAAGACGGGTGTTGCTCGACTCGCCTTGCGGACCGGTGCACCGATCATTCCGATCGGGCTCGTGGGCACCGACCGCATCCAGCCTCCCGACCGCACGATGCCGAAGTTCGGTGAGGCGTGTGGCATCCACGTCGGTCGGCCGATCGACGTCAGCCGCTATCGCAACCGCGTCGATGACCGCTTGATTCTGCGCCAGATCACCGACGAGGTGATGTTCGAGATCGGCGAACTCTCCGGGCAGACCTACGTCGACGTCTACTCCGGCGAGGAACTCCCGGACGACACGCCACCGATCACGCCACAAGATCGGACAGCTGCACCGCTCGAGCCTGCACCGGCGGCCACTTCAGCCTGACTACTCCTGGTAGAGCGTCTTCGTCGGTGTGATCCGAATCACCGTGCGCTGCTGCTCGTCCAGCATCGACACGATCGACGAGGGGTCTGGTGCGTCACCGCCCGACAATGTCGCAAAGACCTGCGCTGTGAGCTCCGCCCGCAGTGGATCGTCGCTGATCGTCTCGGCGTCGCCGTAGACCACGAGATGCACGCGGCCGTCGGGCACCGTGAGCGACACCTTCGGCTGGCGCACCGCGTTCTTCCACTTCGCTGTGAACGCCTTGGCGGATATGACAAGGCGCCCTTCGTCGTCGACGAAGTAACCGATCATCGACTGCTGTGGAGAGCCGTCGGCACGTCCGGTGGCCAGAATCCCCCACACATGCGCCTCGGCGTAGCTGCGTTGGTCCGGGTCCCAGGGAAAGGTCATCTCCTGATCTTCCCAGGCTCGTCGGTCATGAGGCCAACGGTCATCGACTGGCTCGCGGTGGCCAACAGCCGACCGCTCTCGCTCCAGATGTGGCCGCTTCCGTAGGCCAGCCCGTTGCCTGCGAACGCGACCTCGCCGTCGCACAGGACCCACCCGTCTGCCTCGGCGTCGGTGATGGGATTCGCGTAGCGGATCGTGTTGTCGAGGCTGGTGCAGTGAACGCGGGTGCCGAACGCGTTCCCGACACCGGCCGACATGTAGTCGGCGATCAGTGCAAGAGCAGGAGCATCGAGGGCGACCTCTGGCATCCGGACCCACAGCCGGAGATTGCCGTCGCCGCTCGGGTCGCCTTGTCCGTTGAACCCGAACATGCCTCCGGCGAGGCGGATGTCGACATGGTCGTGCACACATGGGACCTCGAAGGTGCGCTCCAACAACTCGCAGTCTTGCGGTCGCGGCACGTCAGGCGCCGTGGTCCACACTCCTCGCACTTCTTCGCGACGCTGGCCCAGCGCTGCCACGATCGAGATGATCTCGGCATCGCCCACCATCCCGACCGCGCGGCCCTGAGCCATCGAGTGGCCCATGGCGGGAAAGTGGATGTCGATGTCCATCACCGACCCCTGCTGCACCGTCGACACGTACTGACCAGTGGCCCACGCCACTGGCCGGTCGGCCGACTCCTCGAGCGCAGCCACTCCGGCAGCGAGGCCGGAACCACCGAAGAGTGATCCGCGGCGGCCGCCGATGTTTTGCGAACCGACCGCCATCGACCAGGCGCCGTCGGTGGCGCGGCGAAGTCCGAGGAAGTCTCGTGTGCGCAGCATGTCGGGAAGTCTGCCCGGGCTATGCCTTGGTGCGATTCTGCGACCAGTGGCTCGTCGCACCAGCCGCCTGGAATCGATCGGGACGATCCTGCGGCCCCAGAATCTCGGTCGCCAACCACAGCCTCTTGAGCCAGCGCACACGACCGGCATCAGCATCGTCCTCGTAGCCCTTGCGGCCGTGGAGCACGTGGTAGTTGTTCACGAACTGCATGTCACCCGCTTCGAAGGTCATCTCCACCCGGTTGTCGGGGTCGTAGATGAAGGCGTCGTAGGCATCCATCGCTGCTCGCTGCTGGTCGGACAGGCGCGGCGCGTCGTCGTGGCGCTGCGAGGCCTCGATGTAGGGACGGATGTAGCGCACGAACAGGCGGTCGCCGTGCTCGCTGAAAACGGGGACGTGGTAGAAGGGCGTCGCACCGTCGCGCTGTTCGCCGCGGAAGTCGTAGGGCAGTCCATCGAAGAGCACCGCGGCCAGTTCCGGCTCGGACTCGACGAGCTTGTTGTAGGCGCCCACCGCGTTGGCCACCAGGCTCTCGCCGCCCGACACACCGGGATCGAGACACATCAAGCCGACGAGGTCTGAACCGTCGGAATGAAACGCCTGGGCCACTCCACCAAGCTCGTTGCCGCGAGCGGTTGGGTCATCGAGACGCTTGCCCTGATCCTTCACATCACCGAGCAGGTGGCCCTTCACGTTCTGGGGCCAGGGCACTCCGAGATGAAGCCCGGTTCCCCAATACATCCAGGACGCGTCGTCGAAACCGACCCTCGCCACCGGCAACGCCGAGATCCGCTGAAAGCCTCGGCCATTGATCAGCTCATTGGCCAGCCCGGCCAGCACCGGCCCAAGGGTCGGCAATGGGAAGTCGTCTTTGCGAACCTCGAGCACCTCTTCGGTACGTGATCGGGCGACAGCGAGAGCCACCTCGAGTTCAGCAATCTCCTCAGCGGAGAGGCGATACGTCCACTCGGCCGGATCGGCGACATCGGCCGCCGTCCAGTTGGCCTGCGGCTCGAGCGGCCGGACCTGGTCAGCGCTGACCGCCGTCATCTCAGGCTCCCACCGGCGCTGACTGGGCACCCCGAATCAAACGCCCCGGCAGTTCACCGGTCTCCTCACCACTGGTGTAGGTCTCCACGCCGGCGACCACCGTGTGGAGATAGCCATCAGCGCGCTGCAGCACGCGACGACCACCGGCCGGGAGGTCGTAGGCGAGCTCGGGGCCCCTCGCGCGGAGAT
>CALKOE010000179.1 GCA_938091985.1 uncultured Acidimicrobiales bacterium
CCAATTCCGCAGTGGCGCGCTCAGCTGGCGGTGACGTCTCGCAATACGGCGGTGGACGGCGGACCGAGAACCGGCCCGTTCTCGTCGACGCCGGCCCGCGAACGCACATCATCGATGCGGTCGAGCTGGCGTTCGAGCTGACGGCGGCGGGTGCCCGAGAGGTCGGCGAAGCTACGGCTCAAGGTGTCGATGTGTTTCTCGACCTTGTCGATCTGGCCGGAGAACTTCTGCCATTGCTCACCGAAGCCGGCAAGGCAATCGAGGATCTCCTCGGTTGCCCGCTCGACGGCAAAGGTGTCCATCGCCTGACGGATCACGGCGAGCACCGCGAAGAGGGTGGTGGGCGAACACAACACGACCTTCTGTCCGAGCGCATCGTCGAGCAGCGTCATGTCGTTTTCGTGGATGAAGCCGTAGACGCTCTCGTTGGGGATGAACAGCAATAGGTAGCCAACGGTCGTGTCGGCCGAGGCATAGCCGCGCCCGCTGAGTTCCTTCACCCGCTCGCGCACGTCTTTCAGGAAACGATCGCGAAGCGCGGCGGCCTCGGCGTCGCTCGGCGCCTCGAGATAGCGCAAGTAGTTGGTGACCGGGAACTTGACGTCCATGTGGAGGTTGCGGTCGTCGGGCAGCAAGAAGGTGAAGTCGGGCTTGGTGCCGCCCTCGATCATCCGCTGCTTGCGATAGTTGAGACCCTCACGCATGCCAGCGGCACGAAGGACGTCTTCTGCCATGCGCTCGCCCCACTGCCCACGGGCCTGGGGGCTGGCCAACGCCTCGCGAAGATGCTGGGTGGTCTCGGTGAGCACCTTCTGCTGACGGGTGGCTGCCTCGAGGCTCTCGACAAACTGGCCGTGTTGCTGAGCTCGCTCCTTTTGCAGCTGGGCCACGAGCGAACGCACCTGCTGGAGCTCGCCGCCCATCGCGGTGACCTGGTGACCGAGGCTCTTCGACATGCCGCCGACACGGGCATCCATGGTGTCGGACATGCCCCCGACCCTCTCGGCCACGAGCTTGTCGACTTCTTCGATCTTGGACTGCAGCGATGACACGACCGCGCCGAGCTGCTCATCGATGCGCTGCTGCGTGCCAGTGAGTCGGAGATCGATGGCTTCACGGCGGTGATCGAGCTCAGCGGCACCGGTCTTGAGCCGACTGTCGAACGTTTCCCCGGCGACGGCGACGACCCGCTCAACGACTCCATCGACGTTGGTGTCTTGCCGAGCGGCGAGCTCGGCAGCCAGCCGGACGATCGCATCGTCTTCAGCATCTTGGCGCCCTTTGACCAGGCGAAGGCCGACCGCGACGCCAAGGGCGGCGGCAATGAACAAAGAGGCGACCAGAAGGATCACGAGCACGGGTTCCATGAACCGAATGCTACGAAGGGGGTGTGACAGCCCCAGGGATGCCGAGGGCCAACTCGTAGACACGGCGACGGCCGACCCCCAACATGGAGGCCACCGAGTCCGCTGCGTCCCGGCGAGAACTGCCCCCATCGAGCTCGATACGCAACGCGGCGACCACGTCGTCGTCGGTCGCCTCGGGCGCCGGAGCGGCGCCTTCGACCACGAGCACAATCTCCCCCTTCGGGGTGGAGGCCGCCCACGCCGCCAACTCCACGAGAGAGCCGCGCACGAACTCCTCGTGCAGCTTGGTGATCTCGCGTGCCACCACAGCCCGACGTTCCCCGCCGCAAACCTCGGCCAACGCGGTGAGGGTGGCCCCGATCCGGTTCGGTGATTCGTAGAGCACGGTCGTGCGCGGTTCGGCCGCGATTGCTGAGAGGCGCGCCCCCCGCTCTCGCCCCTTGCGCGGAAGGAACCCCTCGAACACGAATCTGTCGGTCGGGAGGCCGCTGGCGACGAGTGCGGCGACGGCAGCCACAGGACCGGGCACGACCGAAACATTGTGGCCCGCCTCGAGCACCGCATCGACCAGTCGGGCTCCGGGGTCGGACACGCCGGGCGTCCCGGCGTCGGACACGAGTGCCACCCGAGCGCCGCCGGCGAGAAGCTCGATGACCTCCGTCGCGGCGCGGGCTTCGGTGTGGTCGTCGACGCGACGCAGACGCGCGCCCTGCACGCCCGCGTGGGCGAGCAGGCGACCGGTGCGACGGGTGTCCTCACAGCAGATCAGAGCGGCTCCCGCGAGCTCCTCGACTGCACGGGGCGCGAGGTCGCCCAGGTTCCCGATCGGTGTCGCCACCAGTACGAGGGTGCCGGTCATGCCTTCACATCGATCGTCACGCCGGGCTCGATCCCCCACCGGCGCAACGCGCCAGCCTCGGCCTCGATCACGTGACGGCAGCGACGCCGCCAGCGACCCAGCCGCCAGGGCGCCATGGTGACCACTGACAACACCACCATCTCCTCATCGACATGTGCGACATCAATCGCGAACCGCATCCGGACCGTGTGCACAGAACGCGCCGGAGTGAGGAGCAGCGCACCTTCGATCCCGTCGCGCCCGAGGAGGCCTCGCCGACGGGTCGGCGCGCTGTCGGCGACCT
>CALKOE010000180.1 GCA_938091985.1 uncultured Acidimicrobiales bacterium
ACCCGGCCGCTCGATTGCCGCCGCGCGACTCGTTGCCGAACATGATCGACTCAGACGGTCCGGCGGAGTTCCTTCGGAGTGGGGTTGAGTTCCGACGCACCCACCCGACCCGCCACGAGGTGAACGGGCTCTGGTGCCGACTCCTCGTGCCGGTGGTCGCCGGTGAGCCGGTGCGGGCGACCTCGCGGGCAACGCTTCCGATGGACCTCGTGAACCTCATCGGCGTTGGCTCTTTCGGGCGAGGCGTCACGGCCATAAACGCCGACGTGAGCGCTCACGTTCTGCGGCCGCCAGTGGGTGAGTGGATCGGCTTGGTCGGCGACACCCGTTTCGGGCATCAGGTCGGTCACGGCGTTTCGGCCGCGACGATGAGCGACGATGACGGTGTGTTCGGGCTCACGTCGACGTCGCAGGTAGTTGACGTCGCGTCGCCCGACCGCTGAGACGATCAGTCGACGAATCTCAGAACCCGGCGCTCGAATCGCCAGGAGCCATCGACGTTGCGCAGCGTGTCGTCGTAGCGGCCGACGAGCTGGACAGTCCAACCGGACCCGGCCTTGACCATGAAGATCACGTCGCTCGTCGCCTTGGCCGAGTTGTCGCTCCACTCGGTCAGCACGGTGTTGGCCATCACGTGGCGCTGCGGGATCGTCGGCTTCCAACCTGCGTAGGTTTCGGCGAGCGCGGCATGACCCTCGGCCACGCCGAGAGCGCCTGAGTCGAAGACGCCGTGGGGGCAGAACGTGGCGACGATGTCGTCCGTGCGGCCGTCGTCGAGCGCGTGGACATACGTGTGCATCGCGGCGCGCACCCCTTCGGCAACCTCGTCATGTCGGAGCTCGGTCATGTCGTGAGTCCGAGGTCGACAATCGGGCGCTCGAGCGGGTTGACGTTGACTTCTGCCAGGGCGGGAAGGATCTCGTCGTGGGGGCGGCCGGCCAGATACGCGTCGATCACCCGCTGGTAGTTGGAGATGTGGCCTTCGGCCTTCTCCGAGAGCCGCATGTACTCGAATCCTCGCGTGTGAAGCCCGCGCTGTTGGCGGGGCAGATTCGAGAAGTCCTGCGTGGGAATCGGCGGCACGCCCGGGTCGTCACACTCCACCGGGTTCGGCGGCAGCGGCGGCTCGGGCTCTGCGCCTTCCGGGTAACGCGACAGCGACCAGATCTCCATCAGCGTTTCTTCCGGACCGAGTGGGCGGAATCGGTAGGACGACGCGCTGCTGTACATCGGCAGGACGAAGTAGTGCGGGAAGCAATAGCCCATGGGCTCGTTCACGCCCCGAGCTTCGAGATCGTTGAGGTCGGGCATTCGACTGCCGGCGTCGCGGTGGTGCTGTGTTACGGCGTCGTTGAGTGTGGAGTTCCACTGGGCCATCGCCGCGGCTGCGTCGCCGGAGAGTTGGATGTCGCGGAGGCTTTCGGCGACGGCCACGTCGGTCGCATGAACCATGCCGGCCATGCCCTCGTTCATCGTGCGGAGGTAGTGGAGTTCGGCTTCGACGAACCTGCGCGGATCGAATTCGCCGTCTCGGGACGGGAACCGACCGGGGATGACGAGCTGCGGGTGGGTTTCGACCACGTGGTACTGCTCGACGAACGCCTCTTGGGCGAGCTTCCAGTTGACCGGTAGTCGGATGGAGGTCCACCACTCTGCTCGCATCGACTCGACCTGCCAGGCGTCGAGGGTCGACGCGATCGGTTCGAGGGCCTGGCGCAGGGGCGGCGCATCGGGGTCGAAGTTGATCCATGCACAGCCGCCCCAGATCTCGCAGCGCACCGGGCGTAGATCGATGTCATCGGGCTCGAGGTTGTGCGCGGCGAAGGTCTTCGACTGCGTGACTTTCACGTTGGTGCCGTCGTTGCTGTAGCGCCAGCCGTGGAACGGACACACGAAGCCGCGTTTGCAGGTCGCCCGCCCGTCGACGAGCTTCACGCCGCGGTGACGGCAGGCATTTTCGAACGCCTGAACCCCCATGTCCTCGGTGCGGGTGACGATCACCGATTGGTCGAGAATCTCGTACTCGACGACATCGTGGGGCGCGGGTATTTCTTCGAGACGACACGCCATTTGCCAGACCCTGGGCCACAACTGCTCGGCTTCGAGCTGGAAGAAGTCAGGGTCGAAGTAGCGCTCTTTCGGAATCCGGTCGGGGATCTCCACGGGGTAGCGCACCCCGTGACGGTACACGAGGACTTCGGTAGGGTCCGCATGGATGGAAACGAACGAACCGCCCTACGAGATCGACGTTCTCGTTGTCGGTGCAGGGATTACGGGCATCTATCAGCTGTATCGAGCACGAGAAGCGGGCTTCACCGCGGCGCTCGTCGAGGCCGGTCATGGCGTCGGCGGAACCTGGTTCTGGAACCGCTACCCAGGGGCCCGCTTCGACTCGGAGAGCTACACCTACGGCTACCTCTTCTCCGAGGAGCTGTTCGACGAATGGGAGTGGCAGGAACACTTCGCCGCGCAGCCAGAGATCGAGCGATACCTCAATCATGTAGTCGACCGGTTCGATCTCCGCCGCGCGATGCACTTCGATTCCCGCGTGGTCGCCGCGACGTTCGATGAGGCCGCGCGGCGGTGGCTGGTGTCGCTTGCCGACGGGACTCGCTACGACGTTCGCTTTCTCATTGCCGCCACGGGCGTGCTCTCGATTCCGTTCTTCCCCGCGGTCGAGGGTCGGGACGACTTCGGCGGCGAGTCTGTGCACACAGGCCGGTGGCCGCTCGACGGAGTCGACTTCAGCGACAAGCGCGTGGCCATCGTGGGCACGGGGTCGAGCGGCGTGCAGTTGGTGCCGGTCATCGCCGACGAGGTTGCGTCCCTGACCGTGTATCAACGATCGCCGAACTGGTGCACGCCGCTGAACAACGCGCCCATCACTGCCGAGGAACAGGCGTGGCTGCGCGCCGAGTTCGAATCGATCAGAGAGACACTGAACACCTCGATTGCCGGGTTCCTTCACGAGGCCAACGAGAAGTCGGCGTGGGACGATTCAGAAGACGAACGTCAGGCGTTCTACGAGACCATGTGGAACAGCCCCGGCTTCACGAAGTTGACGAGCCACTACAAGGACATCCTCTTCGACCCGGAGGCCAACGCCGAGTGGTGCGACTTCATCGCAGCCAAAGTCCGTGCGGTCGTCGATGATCCCGCGGTCGCGGATCGGCTCATACCCAAGGATCACCGTTACGGCGAGAAGCGCCCTCCGTTCGTCAACGGGTACTACGAGGCCTTCAACAACCCCAAGGTGTCGCTGGTGGATCTGATCGCGACGCCGATGACTCGAATCACCAAGACGGGCATCGACACCAGTGAGGATTCGAGCAGCTTCGACATCATCGTGTGGGCGACCGGGTTCGACTTCGGGACCGGCGCGTTGAATCGCATGGGGCTGAAGGGGCGAGGCGGCGTCGCGCTCGAAGATCACTGGGCCGATGGGCCGGTCACTTTCATGGGAGTGCAGACCGTCGGGTTCCCGAACCTGTTCTTCCCTGGTGGGCCACACGCGGCAGCGGGGAACAACCCTCGCTACAACGGCGACCAGGTCGACTTCATCACCGATCTGTTGGTGTATGCCCGCGATCGTGGCGACGACCTGGTGGAGGTCGACATCGCTGCGCAG
>CALKOE010000181.1 GCA_938091985.1 uncultured Acidimicrobiales bacterium
TGCCTTCGACGCCGACGGAGAGGTCGCCGCTGACCGCGTTGACTCCCGAGTGGAGGCCCTGCAGCGACGCGACGAGAAGCCCGTCGTCGATACCGGCGATGAACTCGGCGAGCGACCCTGAGCGAGGCGCAACATGGAGCGACCGATGGCCGGGTGACGGGGCACCGCGCACGCTGCGCAGCGCCGAACCGGTCGAAGTTGTTCCGAGCCCCTTGGCGCTGCGGGTGTCGTGGAGGAACCCGTCGAGCACGCCGGCGGTGATGAGGGGCACGCGGCGACAGGCCAGGCCTTCGCCGTCGTTGGCTGCCGCCGCGAGCGACTCGGCGTCGGTCGCGTCGTCAAACATCGTGAGCAGTTCGCCGGCGATCTGCTCGCCCACCCGCTCGCCAAACGGCGTCCGGCCCTTCACGACTCGCTCGCCCGACAGCATCCCGGCCACGAGTCCGAGCACCGTTGCGGTGAAACGCGGCTCGAACACGACGGTCGGCCGGCCCGTGGTGGGCGCCGAGGCGCCGAGCAGTTGTAGTCCTCGGGCCACCGCAAGCCCGGCCACGCGCTCGAGATCGAGCCCGGCCGGACCGCGAGCTGCATCGACTGCGCCTCCGGTGCGGGTGCCGCCATCGACGTCGTCGACCATCACACTCGTGGACAGCGAGGCCATGGTGCCGGCCGTGTGGCTCTCGATGCCGGTGGTGCTCACCACTGCGGCTTCGCTTCGAGTGTCGCCGTAGATCGAAGCTCGCACGCCCCGGATCCGGTCGTCGGCCCCGGTCACTGCGGCCTCGAGCGCGATCGCCAACGCGATCTTGTCGTCGACCGATGTCGACTCGACGGAATCGTCCCACCGGTCAACCGGTGTTGCAGCCACACCGTCGGGGACCGCCAGGCCGACACGATCATCGGGCTCGGCGAACGTTGCGTTGTCGCGAGCCTCGGCCACCAACGTGGCGACTACATCGGCATCGAAGCTGCCGGCATGAGCATGACCTTCGCGGCCATCGACCACCACCCTCACGCCGACACCGTGCGATTCGGCGACGGTCAGCGACTCCACGGCACCGCCGTGGACTCGAACTGTGGTCTCGACTGCTCGGCCGACGCAGACCTCGACTTCGTCGCCGGGCTGAGCAGACGCGAGCAGGTCGCGGGCGAGGTCGTTGAGATCGGTCAAGAGATCAGGCGCCCGACATCGTGATGTCGGCCACAACCACCGAGACGCCGGCAGCGCTCATCGGGAGCCATTCGAGATCCGACCCGATCGCTTCGATGTCGAGCAGGAGCCGCTGAAGCGTGGAGGCGATCGTGAATTCACGGACCGGCTCGGCGAGTTCGCCCTTGCGGATACGAATCCCCTCGGCGCCGGTGGAGAAGTCGCCCGACACCGGGTTGACGCCGGAGTGAAGACCGGAAACGCCCTGCACCAGCAGGCCGTCGTCGATCTGGGTGATCAGCTCGGCCTGGGACTTGGTGCCCGGCCGCAGGGTCAGGGCCTGGGCGCCAACGCCCGGACCGCCCTTGAATCCGCCCCGCACGGCCGACCCGGTCGAGGTGGTGTCGCCACGGCGAGCCGAGTAGCTGTTGTGGAGGAACCCCTGAAGGACGCCTCCCTCGATGAGCGACGTGCGTCGGGTGGCAAGTCCCTCGCCATCGACCATGGACGCAGTGAATGCTGCCGCGTCGGTCGCGTCGTCGAGAACGAACACGTCCTCCACTGCCACCTGCTCGCCGAGACGGTCAGCGAACAGCGACCGTCCCCGCTGGACCGCGTCACCGGTGAGCGTGTGGCCGATGATGCCGAGGAGCTGGGCGGTGACCCATGGATCGAGCACCACGGTGACCTTGCCGGTCTCGGGCTTCACGGCGCCCAACAGGCGGGTGGCTCGTTCGGCGGCATCCGCAGCGGCCTTCGCCGGGTCGAGCGAACTCGGCCCGCGGCCGATCGAAAAACCGAAACCCGTCTGGGTTTCGCCGTCGGCTTCGGCCAGGGAATAGGCCGACAAGTAGCAGCCGGTTTCGCGGGTGGTGCTCGCGATGCCCGTGGAGGTTGCAACCGCCGATTCGTAGATCGTGTCGACGTATTCAGCCGACTCGATGCCACTGATCCGGGGATCGGCGGCGCGTGTGGCCCGTTCGAGCTCGATTGCGAGGGCGACCTTCTCGTCGGCGCTGAACGCTGCGAGCGACGCGTCGAACAAGTCGAGTTCCGCCGGCGTGAGACCATCGGGCTCCGCAAGTCCGTTGAACTCGTCGGGTTCGGCGAACGCAGCGTTGTCGCGCGCCTCTTGCAACGTCTCTTGCAGCGCGGACTCTTCCAACGTGCCGGCGTAGGCATAGCCCTGCCGTCCGTTGGCCACCACACGAACGCCGATGCCCTGGCTCTCAGCGGAGGTGAGGGATTCGACCTCGCCCTCGTAGGCGCGTACTTCGGTCTCGCGTTCGTGCACGACGAAGGCTTCGACCTGTTCGAGGTCGTTCGCCCACCCCGCGACGCGAGTGGCAATGTCGATGAGTTCAGCCATGACCGTCCGCCTTAGGCCGCGGTGCCGCCGATAGTCAGGCTGGTCACCCGCAGCGTCGGCGTGCCGTCGCCAACCGGGACGCCTTGGCCGTCCTTACCGCAGGTGCCGGGCGAGCCCATCGCGAAGTCGTTGCCGAGCGCATCTATGCGAGTGAGCACCTCGGGACCGTTGCCGATCAGGTTGCCCTCGCGAATCGGCTCGGTGATCTCGCCGTTCTCGATGAGATAGGCCTCGGTCATGCCGAAGACGAAGTCGCCGGTGGCCGTGTTGACCTGGCCACCACCGAGCTGCGCCACGTAGACGCCGGACTCGGTGCCGCTGATGATGTCGGCCGGTTCATCCGACCCGTTGGAGATGTAGGTATTCGTCATGCGCACCATCGGCAGGTGCTGGTAGCTCTGGCGACGGCCGTTGCCGGAACTCGGACGACCTTCCTTGCGAGCACGGAGGTGATCCCACATGTAGTCGGTGAGCACACCGTCTTGAATCAAGACGTTGTGTGCGGCGGGCCGGCCTTCGTCGTCGATCGTGAAATGGCCCCACTCCCCTGCCATCGTTCCGTCGTCGATCAGCGTCACCAGCGGAGTGGCCACCTCTTCGCCGACACGCCCGGCGAAGACGCTTGCCGACTTCGCAACAAGGTCGGCCTCGAGTCCGTGGCCACATGCCTCGTGGAACAGCACGCCGCCACCACCGGGGCCGACGACGACCGGCATCGCACCGGAAGGAGCCGGTCGCGCTGCGAGCTTGGTGATCGCCCGGTCGGCGGCCCGGCGAGCCATGTCCTCGACATCGGTCTCGTCGAACAGTTCGAAACCGACGGTGCTGCCGGTCGACTCCCGCCCGGTCTGCAGGCCGGTGTCGCCGGTGGCGACACACGACACGGAGAAGAGCGTGCGGACCTGATCATCCTCGGCCAGGAGGCCGTCGCTGTTCGCCACGAGAATCCGGCGTCGACTGTCGCCGTAGCGGGCTGAGACCTGCGTGATCGAGGATCCGACACTTCGAGCCGATGCATCGGCCAATGACAAGAGCTCGACTTTGGTGGCCTTGGCGACGTCTTCCGGCGGAATTCGGACCGGGGTCGGACGGGGGCCGTCGTTGGCGCTGACCGAGATCTCTCGCACACCACCGCCACCGCCACGGGCGGCGGCCGCGGCTGCCTGCGC
>CALKOE010000182.1 GCA_938091985.1 uncultured Acidimicrobiales bacterium
ACATGGATGGATGGGCCTCGATGTCGGTCTGGTCATCCCGGGCAACCGCGACTCGGTGTTCAAGCGGGCCCAGTACGCGTGCGACATCACTTACGGCACCAACAACGAATTCGGGTTCGACTACCTCCGCGACAACATGGCGATGTCTCGTGAGAAGCAGGTGCAGCGCGGCCACCACTACTGCATCGTCGACGAGATCGACTCGATCCTGATCGACGAGGCCCGTACACCGCT
Source organism: uncultured Acidimicrobiales bacterium (assembly GCA_938091985.1). Lineage (GTDB taxonomy): Bacteria > Actinomycetota > Acidimicrobiia > Acidimicrobiales > Aldehydirespiratoraceae > JAJRXC01. Next base: position 235 of record CALKOE010000182.1, read on the forward strand.
GATCATCTCCGGCCGGGTCGCCGACGCGGCCAAGCTCTACGTGAAGTTCGCCTCGGTTGCCCGCGGCCTTCAGCGCGACGTGCATTACGAGGTCGACGAAGAGAAGCGCACCGTCGCCCCGCTCGAGGAGGGCATCCACGCTGTCGAGCGCGCTCTCGGCGTCGAGAACCTCTACGACCAGGTGTCGGCCAACCTCGTGCACCAGCTCCAGGCCGCGCTGCGAGCCAAGGAGCTCTACAAGAAGGACAAGGACTACATCATCGAAGACGGGGCGGTGAAGATCGTCGATGAGTTCACCGGTCGCGTGCTCGACGGTCGTCGCTGGTCCGATGGGCTCCACCAGGCAGTCGAGGCCAAGGAGGGTGTGGCGATCAAGGAAGAGAACCAAACCCTCGCCACGATCACCCTGCAGAACTACTACCGCCTCTACGAGCGGCTTGCCGGTATGACCGGTACCGCGGAGACCGAGGCCTCGGAGTTCGTCTCCACCTATGGCCTTCATGTCATCCCGGTACCCACCCACCGGCCGCTGGCCCGCCTCGACGAGGGCGATCTGATCTACAAGACCGAAGACGCGAAGTTCACCGCCACCATCGACGACCTTGAAGAACGTCACCGCACCGGCCAGCCGGTCCTCGTCGGCACCGTCTCGGTCGAGAAGTCCGAGAAGCTGTCGCGGGAGATGGACAAGCGCGGCATCACCCACGAGGTGCTCAACGCGAAGCAGCACACCCGAGAGGCTGAGGTCGTCGCCCAGGCGGGCCGTCTCGGCTCGATCACGGTGGCCACCAACATGGCCGGCCGTGGTGTCGACATCTTGCTCGGTGGCAATCCCGAAGGGTTGGCCGAGCGCGACGTGCGAGCTGAGGGTCTCGACTTGGACAGCGACGAGGGTCGCGCCCGTCTCGAGGAGCGACTCGCCGCCCACACCGCCACCACCGAAGCAGAGAAGCAGAAGGTCCTCGACCTCGGCGGCCTGTATGTGCTCGGCACCGAACGCCACGAGAGCCGGCGAATCGACAACCAGCTGCGTGGTCGTGCCGGACGCCAGGGAGATCCCGGGGAGAGCCGGTTCTACCTCTCGCTCGAAGACGACCTCATGCGCCTGTTCGCCACGGGTGCCATGAACTGGGTGATGGACCGGGCCCTACCCGATGATGTGCCCATCGAAGCGAAGATGGTCACGAAGGCCATCGAACGGGCCCAGAACACGGTCGAAGCCCGCAATGCCGAAACGCGCACGAACGTTCTCAAATACGACGAGGTGATGAACGAGCAGCGCAAGGTCATCTACAAGCGCCGCGGTCAGATTCTCGACGGTGCCGACCTGCGAGACGAAGCGCTCGAATACCTGCAAGACGCCATCGAAGGCGCGGTGGGCACCTACTGCGTGAGCGCGATCGTCGAAGAGTGGGACCTCGATGGCCTCTCCACCGAAATCGGCACCCTGTGGCCTGGCGAGATCTCGCCGGAGGAGCTCGGCTCCAGCCGCACCATCGACGAACTCGAAGATCTCCTCTGGGAGAAGGGCGGATCGCTCTACGAAGAGCGAGAGGCCGAGCTGGGCACCGAAGTGATGCGCCAGGTCGAGCGTCAGGTGATGCTGCGCATCATCGATCAACGCTGGCGCGAGCATCTGAAGGAGATGGACCTTCTCCGCGAGGGCATCCACCTCCGGGCGATGGGCCAGCGAGACCCGGCCACCGAGTGGCAGCGCGAAGGCTTCGACATGTTCGGTCAGATGATGACCGGCATCGCCCAGGACTTCGTGAAATACATCATGCACGTCCAGGTTGCGGTGAAGACCACCGAGGTCGCCGACGAGCAGCAGCTGGCCGGCGTGACCGAGCAGAAGCAGGATGCGGCATCGGGCACAAAGGTCGCAGCCATCCCCGATGCAGGAGCGCCGCCGGTCGTGAAGGCGAACGAGCCCGTGAGCCGCACACCGGTCGTGAAGTCCGAGTTGGAGAAGGTGGGTCGCAACGAGCCCTGCCCGTGTGGCAGCGGGAAGAAGTACAAGGCTTGTCACGGTCGCCCCGGCGGCGGCGAGTAACTTCAGGTCCCCGAGCGATACCTTCGACATGCAGGACTTCTCCGAACAACTTGCCGCGATTCGGCTCCGCCTCGACGAAGCGTCGGGCTATCTCCGTATCGCTGAGCTCGAGCAGCGCCAGCCGCAGCTCGAAGCCGAGGCCTCGCGCCCTGACCTCTGGGACGATCAGGAGAAGGCTCGTACCGTCACCTCGGAGCTCTCCTCGGTCAATGAAGACCTCGAATTGTTCGCGAAGCTGACGGCCGACGTCGACGACGCCGAAACCCTCTACGAGATGGCCCGCGAGGAAGGCGATGCCTCGCTCGAAGGGGAGATCACCGAGGCTGCCGCGGCGCTCGAGGCCCATCTCGACGGCCTCGAAATGCGGTCGCTGTTCACCGGCGAGTTCGACGAGCGCGATGCGGTCTGTCAGGTG
>CALKOE010000183.1 GCA_938091985.1 uncultured Acidimicrobiales bacterium
AGAAGGCGGCGCGATAGGTGCCGTCGACCATCATCGGCAGGTACTTCTGGCGCTGCTCATCGGTGCCGTAGCGGCCGATCATCGTGGCCGCGATCTTGTGAGTGTTGAGAATGCCCGACAGTGACATCCAGCCACGACTCAGCTCTTCGACGATGCGGGCGTAGGTGGTGATGTCGAGACCGAGTCCGCCGTACTCCTCAGGGATGGTGGCGCCGAACAATCCGAATTCGCACATCTGATCGAACATTGCCTGAGGGAATTCATCCGCGTGTTCGAGTTCGCTCGCGTTGGGGATGACCTCCTTGTCGATCCACTTCGCGATCGTTTCGATCATCTGATCGGCGATCTCTTGATCCTGGCTGCTCATTCGGGTTGGTCTCCTGTGAAGACGATTTCTCGGCGCTGGAACTGCCAGTGCCGGGTCTGTTTGACGATTGTGTCGTAATAGCGGCCGGCTTGACCCACCGCGCCCTGCTTCGAGACCCAGGCGAAGTCGGTAGTGGCCGTCGCTCGGCTGTTGGACTCGATCTCGATCCACGGCTCGCTGATCATGTGTTTGCCGCGGGCGTCGGCCTGTTGGCTCGGTTCGATGAAGCCACGAAGCTCAGCGTGACCGTTCTTGTGCATGCCCATCACGACGAACTCGATGTCGGCGGTGAAGAGTTCGATCCACTCGTCGAAGCGTCCGTCGTCGAGCAGCTGGCAGTACATCGCCAGCAAGCGGCGGATGTCGGATTCGTCAGTCACTGGTCCAGGCATTGCCGAACTCCTCTCGGTGCGTATGTTCGCTTACTGGCTCTCGGCGCGACGAGCCGAGTTTCTTGGCCGGGTGCCCGATGGGAATCACGGCCAGCGGGGTGAGGCTCTCGGGGAGCTTCAGAATCGCTCGCAGATCGTCGGCCAGGATCGTTCCGATCGTTGTGAGTGCGCTACCCAGTCCATGCGCAGTTGCCGCGGTCATGAGGTTCTGGGTCGCCGGCCAGATCGAGCTGTCCATCAGATTGAGGTCCCAGCGTTCGGCATTGGCGCAGACGACGATCGACACCGGTGCGCCGGCGAACCCCACACGCACGCCATGTTCCACATCGTCGCGCATCGTGTTGGCGACCTTGCCGTCGGTCGCGTCTTTGGCGCCCATGTCCCACAGGCGGGAGGCGAGCTCCCACATGGCGGCGCGGCGCTCCTGGTCCTGGACCACCACGAATTCCCACGGTTGCGAGTTCTGCGCGCTCGGGGCGCGAGTGGCCAATTCGAGGATGTCGGTGATCACTTCCTCGGGCACCGGCTCGTCGGTGAACGACCGGTGGGCGCGTTGGCGACGGAGGACAGATCGGACGGCATCCAGTTCGGACATGACACGGACGTTAGAACAGTCGATACTTGCGCCCAACATGATCGAGACCGCCACCCCCGATTCCGACATCCTCGAACGGTTCTGGTCACAGGGCTGGGCCGTCATCCCCGACGTGCTTTCGACGGGCGAGATCGAGGCGGCCCGCTCGGCGCTCGTCGATGCGGCCGCGGCCTCCGAGGCGCAGGGAATGCCCGTCCGGCTCGAGGCGCTCGACCCTGGTGGGCGCAACATTCGTGTCTACGACCTGGTGACTCACGCCAAGGTTTTTGCCGATCTCGCCGAGCACCCGGCCGTGTTGCCGAGCATCGAAGCACTGCTGGGCAACGATGTGATCCTCTCGAACTTCACGGGCAACACCGCACTGCCCGGGAGCGGATCGATGAACGCGCATTGTGATCAGTCGACGGTGATGCCGGAGCCGTGGCTCGAGACGTGGGCTATGAACGCCATCTGGTGTCTGCACGACACCGACGAGGAGAACGGCGCGACGCGCTACTTGCCCGGGTCGCACGAGTTCACGTCGTTCGCCGAGGTGCCCGATGATCCGAAGGTGGGCATGGAATCGTTCTCGGCCTCAGCCGGATCGGTGATTCTCATGCACGGCCGGTTGTGGCACACCTCGGGCGAAAACCGGTCGGCTGATCGCGATCGCGCCCTGTTGTTCGCTTTCTACACGTCGGGCTTCCTGCGACCGCAGACCAATTGGTGGCGTTCGCTTCCCGAAGAGGTCGTCGAGCAGCTTTCTCCGCGAATGCGAGCGCTGTGCAGCCTGGACTTCGGCAACCTCGCCCACGGTGGCTACCTGGCCGACTGGACGCGCTGATGGACCTCACGCTCGCGCCGGCCGATGCCGCGTTCGCGCAAGAGGTGCGCACGTGGCTCGCCGAGCACATGGACCGCCCCGGGCGGTTCGACTCGATCGACGATGAGGTCGCGTGGGGTCGCCGGTGGCAGTCGACGATGGCCGCTGCCCGCATGGTCGCCATCTACTGGCCTGAGGCGGTTGGCGGACGAGGCGCGTCGCCGGTCGAGGTGGCGCTCTACAACATGGAGTACGCACGGGCCGGGGCGCCGCAACCTGTCAACCGGGTCGGGATCAATCTGGCCGGCCCGACCCTGCTGGCATGCGGCACCGACGAACAACAGGCTCGCTGGTTGCCGTCGATCCTCGACGCCAGCGAGATCTGGTGCCAGCTCTTCTCTGAGCCCGACGCGGGCTCGGACCTCGCCTCACTCCGCACGAGTGCCGAGCGAGCTGATGGCGGCTGGCTCGTCACCGGTCAGAAGGTGTGGACGTCCTACGCCCAGTTCTCGAAGTGGGGTATCGCCCTGGTTCGCACCGATCCCGACGCGAAGAAGCACGCCGGTATCTCCTACATGGTGATCGACATGGAGGCCGACGGAATAGAGATTCGGCCGCTCCACCAGATCACCGATGAGGCCGAATTCAACGAGGTGTTCCTCGACGAGGTGTTCGTGCCCGACGACCAGATCGTCGGCGAGCTGCACAACGGCTGGATGGTCGCC
>CALKOE010000184.1 GCA_938091985.1 uncultured Acidimicrobiales bacterium
CAGACCGCACCAGGCCGAACCCGGCACGATGCTCTCGGCTCCTGGCTCGAGGCGAGCATTGCCGATGGTCCAGACCGTGGCCGGGCCAGCCAGCGCTTCAAACCGCTGACGAAGGCGCACGCAGTATTCGAACAGGGCGACGCCGGCATCCTTGCGCCGAGCCATCGGCGTGGTACCGGCATGGTTCTGCTCTCCCACGAACGTGACCTGCAGTGCACACATCCCCACGATCGATGTGACGATCGCGATCTGCTGGCGCTGCTCCTCCAGGTGCGGCCCCTGCTCGATGTGGGCCTCGAGGTAGCCGACGTGACGACCGGGTTCGAAGCTCGCCACCGACGTTTGGGCCAGTCCGACGCGCTCGATCGCCTCGGCGATGCTCTCCCCGGCTGCGTTCGTCTCCGCCCAGGCCGCGCTCGGAAGCTGGCCGACAAATGACCGGCTCCCGAGGAAGCTGGAGTAGGTCCCCTCTTCATCCGCCCAGGCCACAGTGTCCACCGCAAGGTGGCTGGTGCTCGGGTCTTCGGCCAACGCCCGCGCCGTCTCGATGGCATACATCACACCCAGCGCGCCATCGAGCCCCCCGCCCTCAGGCTGGGTGTCGGAGTGCGACCCGACGATCAGCGCAGGGCCGGCGTTGCGAGAGCGACCAACGACATTCCCAACACCGTCGATGCACGCGTCGAGTCCTGCTGCGGCCATCTGGTCTCGGAGCCACGACCGAGCGGCCATGTCGGCGTCGGAGAACGTCGGTCGGACGACACCTGCGCCGACCGCGCCAAAGCCCCGCAGCGTGCGTAGCGACCCGATCAGTCGCTCGCCGTTGATCTCCACCATGCGTCGACCGTATGCGCTGCGGCTACGAGAAGGGCGCTCCTGGTTCTACCTTCCCGACGGTCCATCCGCCGTCAACGGTGAGGTCGATCCCTGAGACGTAGCTGCTGTCGTCGCTGGCGAGCCACACGATCGCACGAGCGAAGTCGGCGAGTTCTGATCCGCGATGGAATGGGTGTTGCGCTCGGTCCGGGAGGCGCTCGGTGCGATCCTGGAGACGCTCGATCGCCGCCTCCACGAACGGCCGGGTCATCTCGGCACTGCCGCCGCCCGGGCAGAGGGTGTTGACCCGGATCGCATGCATGCCCAGCTCGACCGCGGCGGCTTTGGTCAGGCCGCGAAGCCCCCACTTACTCGAGGTGTAGGCGGCTACGCCGTTCGACCCCTCCAGCGCATCGATCGACGCAACATTGACGATCGAACCGCCGCCGCGTTGGCGCATCGGTTCGATCACGGCCTGGATGCCGAGAAAGGCGCCGACCTGGTTGACCATCACGATCTCGCGGAGCAGCGCTGGATCCGTATCCGCGATGGAGGCGACGTCGAGAATCGCCGCGTTGTTGACCAGCACGTCCATGCCGCCGAAGCGCTCCACAGCGGTCTCGACCGCCGCCTGCCATTCGGCCGGCTCACGAACGTCGAGATGGACATAGTGGGCGGCGTCACCGATTCCCTCCGCCACCTCGCGCCCGAGTTCGTCGCGAATGTCCGCGACAACCACCTCGGCCCCCTCATCGGCAAAGAACCGGGCGGTCGTTTCGCCCGTCCCCCGTGCAGCGCCAGTAATGATCGCGATCTTGCCGTCGAGTCGTCCCATCCCGGAAACCTAGACCGGCGAGGCAAAGGCTCGCAGTGCCACTCGAGCCGCCCGCGGCGTCTAGGGAGAGGATCTGGGATCTGGTCGCGATCTAGATGACCGCGCTGTACGAGACGGCCTGAAAACGGCGAGAATCCCTACCGAAGTAGGGATTCTCAGGGGTATCAAACAATGGTCGGGCTGAGAGGATTTGAACCTCCGACCTTCGGTCCCCCAGACCGACGCGCTAACCAAGCTGCGCCACAGCCCGTGGACGGATGACGATACCGCGAACGGGTGGTCGCGCCACCCGATTCTCAGTCGAACACGCGGTCGAGGCGGGCTGCCGCGAACTCGACCCAGGCCTCATCGCGAGGGCGGAGATCGAGGTCGTAGACCGCCGCTGCGTTGGTGGAGAGGATCCGGCGCTTCACGTCGGCGGTGAGCGGCGGGTAGCCGAACTCCTCCTGCATCCATTCTGGGATCGTGAACGCTCGGAACGCATCGATCAGCGGCTGCGGTGAGCCGTACCAAACCGAGTCGGTGCCCCAGAGAATCCGCTCAGACCCGACAGCCGACAGCAGCTTCCCAAGGAGGTGGGCCGCTTCGATCGGTTTACGAAGGATCAGCTGCCAGGTGGACCCGAGTTCGGCATACACATTGCCGCCGGCTCCGATCCCGTGCTCGGCCAGCGAGCTGACCAGCGCATCCACGCCGTCGCCGCCGGGGCGATGCGGCCCTTCCGTCCAGAGCGGCTCGTAACCCGAGTGGTAGACAAGCAAGGTCACGTCGGGGTGCGCGGCGGCTGCCGGACCGACATCGTGGGGTGCGGCACCGACCGGAGCGGCGTCGGGCACTGGGCCAGAGATGCCCTTGTGCACCGCAACCAGCGCTGGACCGATCTCGGCCACTCGGTCGAGGAACGCGTGGCCGACTTCATCGTCGAGACGCCAGCCGCCGTCGTCGCCGAAGAGC
>CALKOE010000185.1 GCA_938091985.1 uncultured Acidimicrobiales bacterium
CTGGACCGACCTCATGTGGGACAACCTCCAGCGGCGGGTCGACACACCCGAGGAGCAACAGGCGCTCGACCTGCTGGACTTCGAGGTGATGCAGCGGCTCCGCGACCGGGTCGACGAGACGGTCGACGATCCGGAGACGGCCGACAAGCTCAAGCCCTGGTACGGCAAGCACTGCAAGCGCATCTGTTTCCACGACCACTACCTGCCGGCGTTCAACGAGCCCAACGTCCACCTCGTCGACACCGACGGCGCAGGGGTCGGCGAGATCGGGACGGGCGGTCCGATCGTTGACGGGCACGAATACGGGCTCGACCTGCTCATCTTCGCCTCGGGGTTCGAGGTCACCACCCCACTTGTCCGCCGGCTCGGGTTCGACCCGGTCGGTCGTGGCGGCGTCACGCTCTCCGAGCGCTGGAGTGACGGCGCGCACACGCTGCACGGCAATCAGGCCGCCGGCTTCCCCAACCTGCTGCTCGTCGCGATCGCCCAGGCCTCGTCGTCCACGAATTTCGTGCACTTCATCAGTGAGGCGGCGGCGCACGTGGCCTGGATTGTGTCGAGCTGCTGTTCTCAGGGGATTGTGGAGATCGAGCCTGAGCCGGAGGCCGAAGACGAGTGGCTCCACTTCCTGTGGCGCAAGGCTGCAGAGGGTGGCAACTACGCGGCCACCTGCACGCCCAGCTACTTCAACGGGGAACAGACGATGAGTGAGCAGTTGGCCCGCAGTGTGGTCTATCCCGGCGATGTGAGCCGCTACGCCGAGCATCTCGCCGGCTGGCGAGCCGGGGGAGCGACCAAGGGCGTGCGTCGACAACTGGAGGAACAGCAATGAGTGGGTTCGAGCTGCCCGCACCGACCCATGACCTCGAGCAGCAGCGCTCCGATCTGTTGGCGCACGGCTATTGCATCGTGGCCGACGCGCTCGGTGAGGCCGAACGGCATCGCGTGTTCGACCGTTTGGCCTCGCAGGCCGCAGCGGAGGAGACCGCCGGCCTCGCGATCATGGAGGGCCCCAACCAGACGGTCGGCAACCTGGTCGACAAGGGCCAGGAGTTCTGGTCGTTGCTCACGCATCCGATCATCGACGACCTCATCGGTTGGTTGATCGGCGACCAGGTGATCCTCTCCAGTTCACTGGGCAAGCTCGTGTCGCTCGGCGGTGAGCCTGGCTTCATCCACAACGACCAGGGCTATCTCGACCTTCGGATCTCGGACCCCCTCGTCGCCAACGTCATGTGGATGATCTCGGAGTTCAGTGAAGCCAACGGCGGAACCCAACTCATCCCGGGGAGTCACCTCCTGCACCGTGAGCATGGTGATCCCGTGGCCGACGACGCGTGGGTCGCGGCCGCCGGTCCGCCTGGGTCGGCGATGGTGTTCGATGGCCGCCTCACCCACCGCACCGGGGTGAACATCACCGACGATCGCCGCGTCGGCGTGTTGACCTATTGGTGTCGGCCCTGGATCCGCCAGCAGGAGAACATGGTGGCATCGCTGCGCGACGAGACCGTGGCGGCGATGCCGGAGGCCGTCAAGCGGCGAACCGGATTCGAAGTCTTCCGCTCACTCGGTGGCGTCGACTTCTCGCCGCGGCTCGGCGATGTGGTCGATCCGGCCGGCCCGCGAACCGGTCGCCTCGGCGACTAGACCGCGGGCGGCGAGGCACTCTCGCCGGCGATGACAGTCAGGATCTCGGCGCCGGTGTCGGTGACCACCACGGTGTGTTCGAACTGGGCTGATGGCATGGCATCGTCGATGTGTTCGGTCCAGCCATCGGGTTGTTGGGTGAAGGTCGTGTTGCCCGAGAGCAGCATCGGCTCCACTGTGAAGCTCATGCCCGGGAGAAAGGGTTGGTCGTCGCTACGGTCGATGTGGTGGTTGATGTGGGGAGCGGCGTGGAAGGTCTCGCCGATGCCGTGACCGCCGTATTGACGCACAACGGTGAATCCGCGACTGCGGGCGAACGGCTCGATCGCCTCTCCGATTCGTTTCAACGGCTCGCCGGGACGGATGGCGGCGATCCCCACGAGCATGGCCTCGCGAGTGGTCTCGACCAGCGCTCGGGTCGGCTCGTCGACGTCGCCCACGAGAAAGGTGGCCGATGTGTCGCCGTGCATGCCGTCGATGTAGGCGGTCACATCGATGTTGACGATGTCCCCGTCCTCGAGTGGTCGGTCATCGGGGATGCCGTGGCAGATCACGCCGTTCACCGAAGTGCAGACGGACTTGGTGAAGCCGTTGTAGTGAAGGTCGCTCGGGTAGGCCCCCCGTGAGAGGTAGGCGGCGTGTGCGACCGCGTCGATCTCGTCGGTGGTGACGCCCGGCGCAACCGCTCGGCCTGTCTCCTCGAGCACTTCAGCCGCGACGCGACAGGCGTGGCGGAGTCGAGGGAGCGAAGTGTCGTCTTGGATCTGAAACGTGCGTGGTGTTCCAACGGCGCCCGTGGTGACGTAGTCGGGCCGGGTGATGTGGTCCGGCACCTCGCGAGGGGGAGACACCACTCCGATCTCCACGCGGTCTCGCTGCAGGAGGCGGCGGTCGCCGTGGCAACGCTTGTACTTCGTCTTTGCGCCACACCAGCACGGGCTGTTCGACCGGATGCGTTCCATACGAGTCTCCAGTCTACGGGTGGCAAGGTCGCCGAAATCCTCGGCCTGTATCACCGGGCTCGAGGCTGAACCCCTTCCAGGGTCAGGCGGTATGGAAGCGGAGCATGTCGTCGGCGAAGACGGACGGCTGGTCTCCCTCGCCACCGATTGCGGCGCCTTGCCGGCCGTGACCTCCCGCGATCGCGGCGATGAACATGTCGCGGTCGGTCAGCGAGGGGTCGGCGGCGCCGACTCGCGGATCGATCATGGCGCCGTCGTCGGCCAACATGACCGTGGGCGCAGTTGGTGCGACCGACGCGTCATCGAGCGTGTGCACGGCCTCCGCACGATCGAAGCTGTGGTGTGCGTCGGGCACGACGCGGATTGTGGCGTCGCCCCCGGCAAGCCGCATGGCCTGGGTCTGGGCCTGTGCCTCCTGCACGGAGCACCACTCGTCCCGCTCGCCGATGATCGCTCGGAACCGCGTTGTTCCGATCGACGGGTTCACGAACTGGTGGCCGCACCACGGATACACCGCATAGACGCTTGCCAGCGCGACGTCGGCCCCCACGATGGGATCGGCGAAGGAACGGCACGCGGCGATGCTGACCGCCGACCCGCCGCGACTGTGGCCCTGTGCGCCGATCCGGCGGCTGTCGATTTCGGGGCGTTCTCTCAGCGCAAGGAGGGTGGCCAGCACGTCGAAGGCACTCGCGGCGAAGCTGTAGGCAGTCTGATTCGCGACGGTCGAGACCACGGCCCGCGCTGCAAACGGATCGACGACACAGACCGCGAACCCTTCCGCCACGAGCCGTTCGGCGTGAGCTTCGTGATTTGGACCGACCCCGAGGCTCCCGGGCACGATCATCACCGCCGGGAGGGGGTCGGGAGCGGTCGGAAGGAAGAGCTTGGCGTCGATGTCGATCGCTGGGGCGCCGCCCGGATCGCTGATGGCCTGGTGGTAGTTGACCGGGTCAGCCGACGAGATGACGAGGTTCTCGCCCTCGACGCCGGCGTAGATCACGTGGTCGTCTCG
>CALKOE010000186.1 GCA_938091985.1 uncultured Acidimicrobiales bacterium
GATGCTCGACAAGCTGCGTGAGCGGCGCAGCGAGATTCTCGATCAACACGACCTCGGCGGTGTCTTCGACGAGATCGCCGATGCGCTCCGCGACGTCGTGGAGGAAGAACGCCAGGCGCTCAGCGACATGGTCGAGCAGGCCACCGAGACCGGTGACGAACGTCGCCAAGAGCTCGCGGGCGACTCGGCGACAACGAAGAACATGGAGCTCGACATGCTCCCGCCCGATCTCGCCGGCCAGGTGAAGGGCCTTCAGAACTACGAGTTCGAGAGTGCTGAGGCGCAGCAGAAGTTCGAAGAACTCATGGACCAGCTACGCGAGCAGCTGATGCAACAGCAGCTCGACCAGATGGCCGAGGGAGTCAACAACATGTCGCCGGAAGAGCTCCAGCGCATGAAAGACATGATGGCCGAGCTCAACAACATGCTCGAGCAGCGCGCCAACGGCGACGAACCCGACTTCCAGAAGTTCATGGAGGACTACGGCGACTTCTTCCCGGAGAACCCCCAGACACTCGACGAGCTTCTCGAAGTGATGGCGCAGCGCATGGCGCAGGCCCAGCAGATGATGAACTCGATGACGCCGGAGCAGCGTCAGCAACTTCAGGAGCTGAGCAACCAGCTCATGGAGGACATGGATCTCAACTTCCAGATGCAGCAGCTCGCCGACAATCTTCGCGAGCAGTTCCCGCAAATGGGTTGGGGTCAGTCCCACGACTTCCAGGGCCAGGACCCGCTCGACATGTCGCAGGCGATGGACATGATGGGCGAGCTCGGCGACATCGACCAGCTCGACAACCTTCTCCGTGGTGCCACGAATCCCGGTGCGCTGGCCGAGGTCGACATCGATCGTGCCCGCGACCTCTTGGGGGAGGAGTCTGCTGAGTCGTTGGAGCGGATGGCAGAGATCGCTCGGATGCTCGAAGAAGCCGGACTGATCGAGAACAAGGAAGGCCGCTACGAGCTGACCCCGCGGGCGATTCGCAAGATCGGCAACGGCGCGCTCGAGGAGATCTTCAAACACATGTCGGCCGACATGATGGGCAAGCACGAGCTCCACAAGGCCGGTCAGGGCCACGAACGGGAGTACGAGACCAAGGCCTACGAATACGGCGACCCGTTCAATCTCCACATCGAACAGACGCTCAGGAACTCGATCGCCCGGACCGGTGGCGGCACCCCGATCCAGCTCCACCCCGACGACTTCGAGATCGAGCGCACCGAACAGCAGGTGCGCAGCGCCACCGTGCTGATGCTCGACATCTCGATGTCCATGGCCATGCGTGACAACTTCCTCCCTGCGAAGAAGGTCACCATGGCGCTGCACTCATTGATCTCGAGTCAGTACCCGCGCGACTTCCTCGGCATGGTGTCGTTCAGCGAAGTCGCTCGCGAGTTCAACGCCGCAACGTTGCCCGAGCTCAGCTGGGACTACGTCTACGGCACCAACATGCAACACAGCTTCCAGATCGCCCGCAAGATGCTGGCGCGCGAGACGGGAACGAAGCAGATCATCATGATCACCGATGGTGAACCCACCGCCCACATCACGAAGTCGGGGCAGCCCTACTTCAACTACCCGCCTTCGCAGGAGACGGTCGATCTCACACTCGCCGAGGTCGCCAAGTGCACGCGAGAAGACATCCGAATCAACACGTTCGTGCTCGATGTCACGCACTATCTCCGAGACTTCGTCGAGCAGATTTCGCGGATGAACGGCGGGCGGGCCTTCTTCACCACCAACGAGAATCTCGGCGACTATCTGCTCTACGACTTTGTCGACCACAAGCGGTCGATGGTGCGAGGCAGGCGGTAGCGATCTGAGCGATTCCGGTGGTTACGGCGGAGCGGACAGGGCCGAGGATGAGGATGTGACGCCCAGCGCCACGATGCTCGATGTGTTGACGGTCGGTGAGTCCACCGAGAGCAACGAGGGGATCGCCTGGGTCGACGAGACGCGGACGAACGTGGCTGAGGTGGACCGGGCGGCTGCCCTTCTGCGCCGAGCTCCGGACGCGTCGGACCATTCTCGACAGAGGGCGAAGACAATCGGGTGATCGTCGCCGCTCCAAGATCTACTCGACCTTGCTCGGGACGGGCTCGGCATCACCGCCGTCTCCACCCTCGTCCGCGAGGGCGACGAGTTCGTTTCTTGTGGCGACAACCGACTTCATCGGTAGTCAGCCGGTCAGCCTCGGCAGTCGGACCGATGGGAGTCTCGCCCAATGCCTCGAGATCACCAACGCCGGCTACATCGTGCGTGACGTGACGTCGTTCGACCGCCGCCCCGAGTCATTGCTCACGATCGGCCTCGCCCACACGTTGCGGATGGACGTGGTGGCCGAGGGGATCGAGGATGCGACGCAACTCAGCGAGCTGATCACCCTCGGGTGTGGCCGCGGGCAGGGGTTCCATCTGGCTCGCCCGGCGCCTGCCGACGACATCTCTTTGCTCCTGGCGAACAATGCCTCGACCCTCGGGGAGTCGGGGAGCGAGTGAAAAACTCGCCTCACGGCCTTTACAAGCACGGAAACACAGTGCTGTAATTACACTCGTGGCAGCAGGCGGAGGGAATCCAAGCCGGATTCCATCGAGCGCCACGGAGGAACCCATGGCCATGCATTCTGATATCGAAGCCGAAGAAAAGGCTTGGCAAGACTACGCAAACTGCCTGGGTGTCGATCCCGACCTGTTCTTCCCCGAGCGCGGCGCGTCCACCCGCGAGGCAAAAGAAGTGTGTCGAGGGTGTGTCGTTCGAGATGATTGCCTCGAATACGCCCTGCAGAACGGCGAAAAGTTCGGCATCTGGGGCGGCATGAGCGAGCGCGAACGGCGCCGTATTCGCCGTCAGCGAGCACTCGCTCGAGCTGCGGCAGCGGCGCAAGCCGACAGCGTCACCGCGTAGTTCCCGGCGATTCTTCGCCTGCCCTCTTACGATGTTGGCCGTTGAGCGGCTACTCTCGGTGTCATGGTTGCTTTCCTTCAGACAAACGAGTTGCTCATTGTCTTGGCCCTCGCGTTGCTGATCTTCGGGGGCGCCAAGCTTCCGAAGCTCGCTCGGTCGCTTGGGCAAGCCCAGAACGAGTTCAAGCAGGGACTTGCCGATAGCTCCGAGGACGACGAGTCCAAGACCACTAGCTGATAACCGGTCAATTGACCGGGGCCGACCCGACCGATGCGGCGGGGACCGTGCCCACTTGGGAGGAGGTCGCGCGCGACCACTCCCGTTTCATGTATTCCGTCGCGTACCGACTCGCGGGGAACCATTCCGACGCTGAGGACGTTGTCCAGGAGTCGTTGCTCCGCGTCAGGCGGGGTCTCGTCAATTACACCCCTGGTTCTCTTCAAGGATGGCTTGCTCGAATCGTGACGAATGTGTTCCTCGACGAGACGCGGCGTCGCAAGCGACGACCGCAGACGGCGTTGCCCGACGATCCCGACCGGATCATTGCCGGTGGGCTCGGTGCCGACGAAGAACTCGCCATGCGATCGCTCCCGGATCACATTCAAGATGCCCTCGCCGGCCTGCAAGACGAATATCGAATGGCCGTGGTGCTCTGTGACGTCGCGGGGATGAGCTACGGGGAGATCGCCGATCAGACTGGCGTCCCGTTGGGCACCGTGCGCTCACGGGTGCACCGAGGCCGTATGCGGCTGCGGGAGGTGCTGTCGTGAACGAGGAATGGCATTCGGCGTATCTCGATGGCGAGCTCAGCGCCCAGGAGCAGGTCGAATTCGAGCGTGCCCTCGAGGCTGATACCGATCTCGCTGCAGAGCACGAAGCAGTGGCACAGGTCCGCGCCATGTTGCGCGGTGAGGTCGTGGAGCCGCCGGCGGGCGCGATGGAGCGCGTGGTGGCCGCTGTGGCGGCCGCCGATTCTGACGTTGACGGCACCGCTCTGGAGAATCTCGCCCCGGTTGTCACGCTCGAGTCCCGTCGCCGTGTGCCGACGTTTGCCGCGGTGGCTGCTGCTCTCGTGATCATCGCCAGCGTCGTGGGTGGCCTGGGCGGCTCTACGAATCTTCCGGCGCTCGGCGAGTTCGTGGATCAACATCAGGCCGCGGCTGCTGTGCTGGAGGGTGCCCCGATGCCCGATGACATGGCCGACTTCGATCCGATGCCGATGGACGAGGCCACCACTGTCAGCCCGGCGATGCCGCCCGACTATTCGATGGAGCACGCGTTCGTCGACGGAGCCACCATCCATCTGATGTATCGCACGAGCGCCGGCGAGCCGGTCTCGGTGTTTCGCCATGAGGGCGACGCCGATCTCGATGATCTCGGCGACGGCTCGTTTGTCCGCAGTGACGAGGCCGACATGTGGTCGGCGCCCATGGACGACACCTATGTGATCGTGGTCGACGGCACGGGATACGTGTGGGTAGTGGTCAGCGCTGAGCCCCACGACGACATGATGGGCGACCTGATGCACGATCTCCCGACCCGCTCACAATCGTTGGTGGAGCGGTTGAAGAGCGCGGCCGATGCCGTCGTGGAGCCGTTCCGGCTCTAAGCGCTTGTTGGGCTCTAGCTGGCGATGGCGGTGATGGCGCCCTGGCGGCGGGCCTTCAAGATGCGGCGCCGCTGGCGTTCGCTCGTGCCGCCCCACACGCCGTGATCGATGCGGTTGCGCAGTGCGTATTCCAGGCAGCGCTCCTGGACGGGGCATCCGTCGCACACTCGACGTGCGACTTCGACGCCGACGCCGTCGGACGGAAAGAACGTGTCCGGCGGGTGGGTAGCGCAATTGCCTACTGCCATCCAACTGGTGTCCATTAGGGGGGTCTCCTTGGGCTATCTACCGAACGCCCGCTATCGGTAGAGGTAGTACGCCCAGATCAAGGGGAAAGTTCCCGTAAAGCTCTATTCGGCGGCCAAACACCACCCCTTGAAGTTGTGTGAGCACGCAACGTGCTCAAATCCCGAAATCAACCGGCCAGGCGCCGCCGATACACTCTGGTGTCTGTTCACTCTCACCCGTGCTCTGTAGGCCAGAGCTGTAGGAGCCTGTCATGACCGACACCGCAGATCTCGAGACCGATGAGCCGCCGATCGGTCAGGCCACCATTGTGTACCTCGGCCCGACCGCTCCCCACTGGGAGATCCGTGCGGTCTACGGCGAGCGTGACGTGATGGACGGCTTCCGCGACCGAGTCAACGCTCGGCTCCTGCTCCTCCCGCCCCACGACCCGCAGTTCCGTCGCAATCGTGAGCGGGTCAACCGAGACGGTGAGCGCGAGCGCATCGTCGTCGAGTGGGACCTCGGGTATCCGGAGGACGAAGCCGCATCGTGAGCGAGCCGACCTGATGGCGAGCCTGGGCGTCGACCTCGGCGGCACGAAGATCATGGCCGTCCTCGTCGACGACGGTGAGGTGGTCGCAAAGGCGAAGAAATCGACCCCGAAGGTCGGTGGGCCGAGCGACGTCCTCGATGCGATTGCATCAGTGGTTGCCAAGGCCGATCCCGACGGGCGTGCCGACAGCATCGGCGTCGGCGTCCCCGGGCCGGTCCGACCTGGGAGCGGTGTGCTCCCGCTTGCGGCGAACCTGCCAGGTTGGGACCACGCTGTCGATGTCGCCGCCGGCCTTTCCGAACGTTGCGCCGGCCGCCGAGTCGTCGTCGACAACGACGTCAATGTGGGCACGCTCGCCGAGGTTCGCTTCGGTGCGGGCGCGGGCGTCGACAATGTCCTCGGGGTCTTCATGGGAACCGGCATCGGTGCCGGGCTCGTTCTCGACGGCACGCTGCGACAGGGCCCGCGCGGCCTCTCTGGTGAACTCGGTCATACCTACGTCGCGTTCCGCGATTTCGACGAGGCCCAGATCGGGCGAGGCGAAGTCGAGGACTATGCCGGTCGTCGAATGATGGAGTCTCGGGCGCGAGCCCGATATGAGGGCGGTGAGCCCACTGCGCTCGTCGATCTCGTCGGCGACGGGCGGATGAAGTCGTCGACCTGGGAGAAGGCACTTGCGGCCGATGACCAGGTGGCGCGCGAGATCATCGACGATGCCGCTGAGGTGCTCGCCACCGCGCTCGCCAGCGCCATCGCGCTGGTCGACATCGAGCTCGTCGTGCTTGGTGGTGGGATGGCCGAACGCCTGGGCGAGCCGTTCCGGGCTCACCTCGAGGCGCGGCTCGAGGCGCGCTCATTTGCCGGTGCGAGTGCGCCGGTGCGAGCAGCAACGCTCGGCGATATCGGCGGAGCTCTCGGCGCGGCACTGCTCTTGGAACGATTGGCGTGAGCGCCCCCGACGGCAC
>CALKOE010000187.1 GCA_938091985.1 uncultured Acidimicrobiales bacterium
AGGCTGGCTACGCCGCGTTCATGGTGCTGGCTCGCATCCTCGAGGAAGGCGAGCAGATCGCCGTAGTGACCGCCTGCCGGTTCCGCGGTGCGCCGGCCGCACTCGCACTGAGCGACCGACGCCTGCTGCTGGTCAACGCCCGCGAGTGGGAGCCCGATGTTCTCCCGGTCGGGCTCGAGCCCGGACTCACCGTCCAGGGCTGGCAAGACGAGCGCTACGCGGCGCTGGTTTTCACTCGTGATGGCCACGAGCTCGGGGTCGACCGCATCGGCGATCGGGCCATGGCGCAGGAAATCGCTTCCGGCGTTCGTTCGCGGGTCGGCGGCTGAACGGCAAACGACATACCGGTGTGCACGATCGGCGGAAACGCCGATACAGTTGCCTGCCGTTGCGGACGTAGCTCAGTTGGTAGAGCGCAACCTTGCCAAGGTTGAGGTCGCCGGTTCGAACCCGGTCGTCCGCTCCACGCAAACCCCTGGTCAGAGGCCACAAACCTCCGGCTGGGGGTTGCTTCGTTTTCGCGGGTCCCTGAGGTGTGTCCGGTCGACATCGCTCCGTGACTAGTTTTCTGGACAGGACCACGGGCGGGGTGTGCTTGTGAAGATGTCGGACCGGCTGAGGGCCAACGCACGCACGACTGCGGTCATTCTGCCCATGGTTACCTTCGTTGGCCGTGCGGGCTCGTCGCCGACGGATTCTCTGCGCATTGTCGTATCAGTTGACGACTGACATAGGCAGTTCCTCAGCATTGATGTCGATGTCGATTCGTGGGAGCGTCGCGGCCACCGTGCGACGCTCTCGAGCCACACCGAAACCGGCTGCCTTTCTGAAGGATGAACGGCGCGACGAGGCATCGACGGTGGTCGCGTGCATCGGCGACAGCATCACCGCAGGCAACATGAGCGCGGACTGGGTGGGCATGCTCGACGATCGGCTCCGTGGTCGCGGCTATCGATTCATCAACGCCGGAGTGAACGGCGACCTCGCATGGAATGTGGTGCAGCGCCTCGACGATGTGATCGCGTGCGCTCCCGACGTGGTGGTGCTGCTCATCGGCACCAACGATGTCATGGCCACCTACAACGAGAAGGCGGCGGCTTCGTACCGGCGTCAGAAGCGCCTCCCGCAGACCGCGATCACGCTCGAGTGGTACATCGAGAATGTGTCGGAGGTTCTCGGCCGACTGCGGACTGAGACCGATGCTCGGATCGCTGTGATGGAGCTCCCCATCCTGGGCGAGGGTCGAGAAGGGGAGATGGCTCGGCGCGTCGAGACGTACAACGAGGCGCTGCGTGATCTCGCCGATGCCCACGATGCGACGGTCTTGCCGCTGCACAGCGGCCTGGTCGACCTCCTCCCGGTTCAACACGACGCGCCTCCGTACAAACGATCGATGGGTCCGATGGGGAGAGCGGCCGCGTCGCATCACATCTTGCGTCGCTCGTGGGACGACATCGCCGCCCGCAACGGCCTGGCGGTGCTCACAGATCACGTCCACCTCGCGGAACGCGGCGCTGCTGTGGTCGCCGATCTCGTGACCGGGTTCTTGGGGGAGGACACGGCCTCGTGGCCGCCCCGCCGCCCCCTCGGGAATCGGCTGCAGACGGTCACGGCGCTCGAAGAATTGCCGGATCTGAGCGGACAGGTCGCGGTGGTCACTGGTGGCACCGACGGCGTGGGTCGGGCGCTCATCGATCAGCTCGCCGACGCGGGCGCACGCGTGGTGCTCACCGCTCGTGATCCGGCCAAGGGCGCAGCGGTGCAGCAAGCCGTGCAGGCCCGCAGCGGCAACGACGACATCGATGTCGTCGAGCTCGACCTCGCACGCCTCGACTCGGTGCGCTCGGCCGCGGCCGACATCCTCGAACGCTGGCCCCGGCTCGATCTGCTGATCTGCAACGCGGCCCATCAACCCGACACGACCCGCACGGTCACCGACGACGGATTCGAGACCACGTTTGCCGTCAACCATCTTGGCCATGCTCTGCTGATCGATCTTCTCGAAGAGCGCCTGATCGCAAGCGCGCCGAGCCAGGTGCTCGTCGTGGCATCGGAAGCACACCGCCGGTCGAACGGTGGCCTCGACTTCGACGACCTGATGCTGGAGTCGGGCGAGTTCCGTCCCCGCCTTGCGTACAGCCGATCCAAGCTTGCGAACATTCTCCATGCGCGTGAACTCGCGCGGCACTTGGACGGAACGGGAGTAGTCGTTCGCTCGGCTCACCCTGGTGGAGTCGACACGCCGATGATGCGGAGGAACTTCGTTCGACCGGCGATGAAGCCGCTCTATCGGTTGTTGCGGCCACTGCTGATCTCCCCGCAGGATGCGGCCGCCGGACTTCTGCGGGTGGCGCTCGATCCGGCGCTCGACGGAACCTCGGGTTCCTACTTCGAGCTCGGCGAGCTGAAGGTGCCGGCCGCTCCGGCGAGAGACGATTCTGCTGCGCAACGCCTCTGGTCGTTCACTCGCGAGGGTCTGGCCGAGTACTGATTCTTGCGTCGTTGAAGCGACCGAGAGCGATTATTGACATCGACGCCAATATCGACAACCATTGGCCTCGACTCTTTGGGGGAAACCGATGAACCGTTCCAAGCGCCTTGCGTGTGCCCTGTTCGTGGTCGCGTTGCTCGCGGCAAGCTGCGGTGACGACAGTGGGGACGCTGAGCCGTCCGTCGATGACGTCA
>CALKOE010000188.1 GCA_938091985.1 uncultured Acidimicrobiales bacterium
TCACCCTGCCCACGTCGTTCTCAACCGCCAGGAGCACTCGGCGCTCGGCCTGTCACCCCACGAGCCGATCGACGGCGTAGCGACGACCGTCGTGACCAACGGCCGACGACCCACACTGGTCCTCGAGTCCACCGAGACGAAGTCGGTCGAGGTGCCGCCGGTCGAAGATCTTCTCGACCGGACCGGCGTGGGCGACGCGTTCACCGCCGGTTTCTTGCATTCACGTCGGTCGGGGGCCGACGCTGCCAGTGCAGTTCATGCCGGCCATCGAGTCGCCGCCCGCGTGCTGCGCCAACTCGGTCCGACAACCGGAGAAGAACGATGACCACGGAGCCGACGGCGAGGGAAGCAATACGCGAAGTGCTTGCCGCGTACTGCCGCGGGATCGATCGACGCGACCGCGCACTGGTGACATCGTGCTTCGCCGCAGATGCCACCGACGACCACGGCACGGGACCACGACCGCGAGACGAGTTCCTGGCGTGGTGCTTCCAACTACTCGAGGGCTACGACGCCACCTTCCACTTCCTCGGCCAGTCGACCTACGACTTCGGGTCCGACGAAGAATGCAGTGTGGAGACCTACGGGATGGCAGCGCACCGCCGAGCCGGGGGTCCCGACCATCGCAACCTGGTGACCGGGTTTCGCTACCTCGACACGATGAGGCTCACCGATCGATGGCAGATCACCCGTCGTGTCGCGGTGACCGACTGGTCGAGGGTGGACCACGAGCGCGACTGGTGGCCGGTTCCAGAACAGATGCTCCGTGGCCAGTCCGGACCTGACGACGCCAGCTACCAGCAGTAGGTTCGAGCGCCATGCGCGCTGCTCTGCTCACCGGTCCCAATGCTCCGCTCGAGATCGTCGATGACCTCGACGTCGAAGACCCGAGGGCCGGCGAAGTCCTTGTCTCGGTGAAGTACTGCGGCATCTGCCACAGCGACGTCACGGTGCAGGAGGGCGGCTATGCGGTGCCGGCAGTTCTCGGCCACGAAGCGGCCGGCGTCGTCGAGGCCGTGGGGCCTGGCGTCACCCATCTCGTCGCTGGCGACCATGTGATGTTGACGCCGCTTGCGCCGTGCGGACACTGCCCGGCCTGCGCGCGACACGAAGCGACGGCGTGTCCCGATGCTCTCTCATTCTCCATGAATTCTCGGCCCGACGGCACGAGTCCGTTCAGCCGCGGGGGCGACATGGTCTATCGCGGTCTCGGGGTCGGCGGGTTCGCCGAACAGACCGTGGTGTCGGCCAGCGGGGCCGTGAAGATTCCAGACGACATTGCGCTCGACATCGCCTGTGTCATCGGCTGCGCCATGCAGACCGGCGTCGGGGCCGTCTTCAACACCGCAGGGGTCGAGCGGGGGAGCACCGTCTTGGTCATGGGTCTCGGCGGCATCGGCCAGGCCATCGTCCAGGGTGCCCAGATCGCCGGAGCGAGCAACATCATCGTGTCCGACCCCGTGGAGTCCCGCCGAGAGTTCGCATCCGGCTTCGGCGCGACACATCTGGTCGATCCGACGAGTGACGATCTGGCTGCAGCTGTCGCAGATGCGACCGGTGGCCAGGGTGTGGACTACGCCTTCGAGGCTGCCGGTCGAGCGGCCCTCGTCGAGCAAGGCATCGAGTCCACGCGGGTCGGCGGGACCACAGTGATGGTCGGGGCGTCACCCATCGACGAGAACGTCACCATCAACGCTGCCGTGCTCTTCATGACCATGCAGAAGCGACTCGTCGGAAGCCTCCTCGGACACTGTTGGCCCGATCGCGATATCCCGCTGCTCTTGGACCTCTACCGCACGGGCCGTCTCGATCTCGACGGCATGATCAGTCACCGGCTGGGGCTATCGGACGTGAACGAAGGAATCCGCCGACTCCACGATGCGGATGGCATCCGCACCGTGCTCGACCTCAGCGCCTGATCGCCGCCATCAGCGCATCGACCACGCCGGCGATCGGTGGCGCGGGCGTGATGCCGAGCGGCTCCAGGGTGAACGTGATCTCTGTTCCAGCCGCCGACTGATCGCCGACGGTCACCGCGAGCTGACCGACGCCTGGCGCGTCGCCGACCACGATCTCGAGAATGCCGACGTGCGGGTCGACGAAGACGACCTCGCCCACCTCGTGGCCCGCTTCGGCCAGCCGGGCGAGAAGTTCGTCCGGCGCCACATCGACTCGGTACCACTGGTCGACATCGACCGGCTCGGGAACAGAAGCGGGTGCCGGACTCGGCGCGACAGCGGCGGGGGAGGCGGACGGATCGATGGTCCGGAGCAGGTCCCACGCAGCGTTCACTCGGCGAGCCGCAGCCTCTGAACCGCCGGCGTCCGGATGGGCTCGGCGTATCTCGCGCCGGTGGGCCTGGCGGAGGAGATCATCATCGGCAGTCGAGGCGACACCGAGAATCTGTCGGGCCTCGTCAACGTCCACAGCGACAGTCTGGCCCAGAAGAGCCAGACCGCCGCAGGTGGACGGCGAGGGAGAGGTTCAGTACTTGGCGTTGGCTCGCCGGGCCAGCGCGGTATCGAGCGCTGCGTCCGCTCGGGCGGCAGCGGCGGGGAGACCGCCGGTGCGACGGCGAACGCTGTAGGCGACGTCGATGTCGAGACCGCACTCACGGAGGTCGCGGTGCAACTCTCGAGCTCGTCGGGAAAGTGCGAGCGCCCCGTCGACGGGCACAACGACCACACCAAGACGGCCGGCGGCCATGAGTTCAGTGCGGTCGGTCCAGCCGAGGTGGCGGTCGATGATGGCGAGTACCGCAGCCTCGGTGAGCGCTCGCGTGTCGTCGTCGACGTGGCGAAGCAGCTCACCACCGAAGTTGATCACAAGGATTCCGGCGCCGAAGCCCTGCGAGGCGACGTGGCCTTCCTCGTTCGCCAAGAGCTCCGCCCACCCGCCACTCGTGACGGGAGTGGTCTGTGTCGATCGTCGGATCGAGAGCATGGTGTACCTCCCATTTCGATTCTTCTGTGGTGTCGTCCCTCAGCCATCGGCCGGACACCGAACGGCGCTCAGCATCCGATCGGCATCGTCATTCGACCGTCACGCAAGTCCGACGCATCGAGAGCGAATCGACCACAGGGCGTGAGAATCGCCCGCCAGGAGCAGGAACAGGCCGTAGTCTCGGGCCGAGGTCGAACGAAACTCTCTCGTTCATCGGGTCCGCCGGGGCGGAGCTCTCGGCCCGGATACGACGGCCGAGCGGTCCCGTGCGCGGCAGCGTGCTCATGGCGCACTGCTTCACATGTTCGAAGGACCTCCCCACCACCACACGCCTGTCACGAGCGTTCACCGACGCGGGTTGGATCACCTTCTCGTTCGACTTCACCGGGCTCGGGGAGAGCGAAGGGTCGTTC
>CALKOE010000189.1 GCA_938091985.1 uncultured Acidimicrobiales bacterium
GACGCCAGAACGCGGGTGGGACCGGGAGTGTCATACCGGAGCGCAAGGCTCCGAACATGGACTACGCCACCGATCACAGGGTCGCCGAACTTGCCTCACTGCAACACGGGGTTGTGGCGCGACGACAACTTCGTGAGCTCCACATCCGTGCCGACGCCGTTGCCCGTCGTGTCGCCCAGGGGCGTCTTCGCATCGAATCGGATCGGGTGCTCCGGGTGGCCGGCTCGCCGGCCGACCGCGCCTCGCGGGCGATGGCCGCGGTGCTTGATGCCGGATCGGATGCAGCTGTCTCGCACACCAGCGCAGCGGCGACGTGGCGGCTTCCGGGCTTCCGCCTTGATCCGGTGCACGTCACCGGCGGTCGAGGGTGCGCGCGCCACGACGGCAGCACCCTGGGGGTCGTCCACGAACCGCGGCGGTTGCTTGCGCACCACGTCGTGGAGCTCGATCGGATCCCGGTCACCACGCCGAGCCGCACGCTCTTCGATCTCGCCGGGCTGACTGATGTCAATCCCAAACAGGTCTCAAGGGTGCTCGACACCGCCTGGTCCCGCGGACTGGTTTCTCACGCGTCGCTCACCCGGATGCTCGGCGACCTCGCAGCCCGGGGTCGCGCTGGGATCACGCTGATGAGAGCTCTACTCGACGAACGTCCACCCGATCACCGTCCGCCTGGCTCATCGACAGAGGCGCGGTTTCAGGAGGTGGCTCTCTCGGTCGGGCTCAGAGGGTTTGAGCGACAGGTCGACGTGGGTGGCGACGACGGGTGGATCGGAAGGGTCGACTTCGTCGATCGAGGTCGTCGTCTGGTCGTCGAGGTGGTGGATGCGCTCTTTCACGGCTCGCTCACCGACCAACGCCACGACCGCGCACGCTGGCAACAACTCAGCGACGAAGGTTGGACCGTCGAGGTCGTCGATGGTTTCGACATATTCCATCGCACCGAAGCGTTTCGTTCCCGTCTGGCGTCGATCGCCCGACGTTCTGGCGTCACATAGGACCGCCTTCCGGTCGTATGTGACGCCAGAACGGAAGACGGGGGGAGTGCGGGGGTGGGAGTGTCAGATGCGGCGCACGCGCGTCACATAGACGACGGCGAGCACCACGCCGAGCGGGGCGTAGACCGCCGTGGCGATCGCCATACCGAGCGTCCACAGCCGCTGGCCGTCGCGCAGCGCAAGCACGACCGCAGCGAGGACGATGACTATCGAAACGATGAAGACGAGGCCGTTGAGTGCGCCGATGCCGAGCATCTCAGTGGCCGCCGGCCTGGGCGGCGACTTCGGCTGCTCCGGCCGCAGCGGCCTCTGGGTCCATTGCTCGCTCGAGCGGGTGTTTGGCTTCGACGGGGCGCATGTCGGAACCGATCCGGTAGTGCAACGGCATACCGGTGGGGATGTTGAGTTCGGAGATCTCGTCGTCGGGAATCGAGTCGAGGTGCTTCACGAGCGCACGCAGCGAGTTGCCGTGGGCCGCGACCAACACGGTCTTGCCAGCCCGAAGATCCGGCACGATGCCGTCGAACCAGTACGGGAGCATCCGCTCGACAACATCCTTCAGGCACTCGGCCTTCGGGAGCAGTTCGGGCGCGAGATCGGCGTAGGCGGACGAGCTGTTCGGGTTGTACTCGTTGTCGTCGCTGATCGGCGGCGGCGCGGTGTCGTAGCTGCGGCGCCAGATGTGGAGCTGCTCGTCACCGTGCTTCTCGCGGGTTGCAGCCTTGTCGAGGCCGGTGAGGTCGCCGTAGTGCCGTTCGTTCAGCCGCCAGTGGCGACGCACCGGAATCCAACGGCGGTCGCACGCGGCCAGCATGAGTTCCGCGGTCTCGATGGCGCGTTGCTGCAGCGATGTGTGGACAACATCAGGCAGGAGATCGGCCTCGCTCAGCATCGGTCCGGCAGCGCGAGCCTCAGCTCGCCCCTTCTCGATCAGCGGGCAGTCGTACCAGCCGGTGAAGAGGTTGAGCTCGTTCCATTCGCTACGCCCGTGGCGCACGAGAATCAGATCGTACATATCTCACAGCGTACCGGCGGACAGCCAGCGGCTAGAAAGGCGGACGTGTCTCATCGTCGCGGTCGTCTCCTATCCAGCTCTCTGCTCGTGCTTGCGTTGCTGGCCGCGGGGTGTGGCGACGACGCGGGGGACGCGTCGGCGACGACGACCACGTCCTCGACGACAACGACTAGCGCTGCGCCGACGACCACCTCCACCACCACGACGACGACCACCACAACTACGACGACCACGACCACCGTGCCGGAGCCAACGGCAGGGTCGCTGGCGCTGGCGGAGATCTTTGCGCTGACTGAGGCACTTCCCGCCGAGATCGGTTTGGCCTCGACAGTGAGCGAGCTCGAAGCGTCGCTCCGCCTGCTCGCAGATCGCTTCGCTGTCGTGATGGACGACCCGTTGACCGACCAGCTTCGAGATGGCTACGTCGGCTCGATGGCAGCGTTGGCCGACATGTACTCCGTCTACGGGCCGGTCCTCGAGTCTGCGAACCCGGCACTCGCCGACGTCGAGGCGTTCACGAACGAGAACCTCGCGATCACCGAACAGATCACGGCGGTGGACGCGCTGCTCTTCGCCACGCTCGACCAGGTGTTACGAGAGCGTGGCACTGCTACCGCCCTCTATTTTGCCGACGTCTTTGACCCCATTGGGGAGTACTCGGAAATCCTCGGCAGCCTGACGACTCTCACCGATCTTCGACCTTCAGAGGAGCTCCTGGCTTTTGACACTCTCGCCTCGGAGACCGGGGACATCAGGCTCGAACTGGAGGCACTGACGCCGCCACCGGATCTCGAGGATCTGCATGACCGTCAGGTCTCCTTGATCGCCGACGCCGAGTCGATCTTCTTGGAGTTCCTCGATCTCCTTGTCGCCAGGGAAGAACCCGGGGTCACGCTCTTCTTGGCGCTGGGCGCGTTGCAGCGCGACTCGTTGGTGCTGCGCGAGGAGCGCAGTGCGGCAGTCACTGCGGAGCTCCGTGGAGAGACGCGCTGATGTCCTTCGATTCGTTCACCGACAAGGTGGTCGTTGTGACCGGCGCGGGGTCGGGCATGGGCCGCGCCTACGCGATCGAATTCGAGAAGGTGGGCGCCAAACTCGCGCTCTGCGACATCGACCCGGTTGGGCTGCAAGAGACCGTCGAGGCATTGCGGTCATCGGACCCTGATCGACTGTTTGCGTCGACCGTCGACGTCGCCGACGAAGAGGCGATGAACGAATTTGCCGACCAGTCGCGAGCCGCGCTCGGCAATGCTCACGTCGTCATCAACAACGCCGGCATCGCCGGTTCGATGCTGCCGGGGGCCGAGACATCGGTGAAGGATCTCGATCGCGTCTTCGCCGTGAACTTCTACGGAGTGGTTCACGGCACGCTCGCGTTCATGCCGCAGCTCGAGGTCAACACCGAGGCTGCCCTCGTCAATGTCTCCAGCATCTTCGGAATGATCGGAGCGCCGGGCAACGCCGACTACTGCGCCACCAAGTTCGCGGTGCGGGGCTACACCGAGGTCCTCATGGCCGAGCTCACGGAGTCGCACATCCAGGTTCACCTGGTGCACCCGGGCGGAATCGACACCAACATCGTCAAGGGCACGACCGCGGAGGAGGGCGCCAAGGAGCTGCTCACGACACCTCCTGCGGAAATTGCGGTCAAGGTCATCGAGGCCATCAGCAAGAACCGGCGTCGAGTCGTGTTCGGCAATGCGGCTCGACCGGCGCGATTCGCGTCCAACTTCATGCCCCTCGGAATGGTCGCCCGC
The DNA here is from genome assembly GCA_938091985.1 of uncultured Acidimicrobiales bacterium. GTDB lineage: Bacteria > Actinomycetota > Acidimicrobiia > Acidimicrobiales > Aldehydirespiratoraceae > JAJRXC01. Next base: position 3,771 of record CALKOE010000189.1, read on the forward strand.
ATGCTCAAGAAGGGTTCCGACCGGGGCCAGGGTCTCGGCGCCCCGCAGTAGAGCGGGCGAGCGAGACGCCTCAGCCGGCGAGGTAGAGACGGGCGAGGAAGGCGGCCATTTGTTCGCGGGTGACGAGTCCGTCGGGGGCGTAGGTGGTGGGGCCGGTGCCGGTCGTGATTCCGAGTCCGTAGATGCGGGCGATGGAGTCTTTGGCGAATGAGGTGTTCGAGACGTCGGTGAACGGTGTGCCAACGATCGGCGCGGCCGAACCGGTCATCGATTCGTAGAGTCGGGCGAGGAAGGCAGCCATCTGTTCGCGAGTCACGAGATCGGCAGGTGCGTAGGTCGTCGGCGAGGTTCCGTTCGTCACGCCGAGGTTGAAGATGCACGTGATCTCCGCCCGTGCAAACGATGTGCTCGACACGTCGACGAACGGATCGGGCGTCGTGTCACACGAGGGCGTGACGATCGGTGCCGCTACCTGGAAACCTGCGGTGTCCGAATGAGAGAAGTCGTCGGTGTCGAAGACGGTGAGCGTGACGGTGCCCGTGGTGTCGGCGAGGCACGAGATGCTCGGTGTGGTGGTGTCGTCATCGACGAGCGTGCATCCGGGCGGTGGGTCGGACCATTGCATGAACGAGATTGCGCCCCAGGCATCGTCAGAAGCTGAGCCGTCGAACGTGGCACTGGTCGCCGTGGGCGATCCGACGTCGGGCCCGGCTTCGGCAACCAAGGCATCTTCTGCGTACCAAAGGGCGTCGTCGCCGTCGTAGTGCACCGAGACGGCCATGCGCCCGTCGGGCAGCCATGCTGCGCCGAAGTCGGTTGTGTCCCAGACGGCGTCGGAGCCGTTGTAGGCCTCGTCCTGTGGTTGCTGGAACGCGGGAACGATGTCTTCTGCGGTCCATTCGCCGCCTGGCTTGCGCAGCGAGAGCGCGAACGTGCCCGCCCGGTTGCAGTCGGTCCAGAGAATGAAGACGCTCCCGCCGTCGAGCAGCAAGGCGGGCCGAGCGCACCCGCGGTCGCGTTCGGCGATGTGGCGATCGGCGCGGTCCCACTCGAGCGTCCACTCGGTGCCATCGCGCCATGCGAGCAGATGGTTGCCCTGGTCCGCATCGGCGACCGCCACGACCGGCTCTCCCAACGCGTCGAGCACCGTCTCGGTGGCAACGAGTGTGTTGCCGGCCGAGTCGTCGTAGATCAGCTCGTCGGTCCACACCCCGGCCGTGCGGGTCGCGAAGCGCAGTTGGCTGTTGTCGGTGTCGACATAGGAGACGCCGAGATCGCCGGAGGCGAATTCGACGAGGCCGGGGCTCTGGCCGACATCGGTCGACGTGCCGTCGCCGTCGGCATCGATACGCGAGTCGCTCCACGTGCCGTTCCCGGCTCGACTCGCCAGCCGCAGCTCGTCGTTGTCGGCGTCGTAGTAGGCCACCGCGGGTCGGCCGTTGGCCCGGATTGCGACTGAGAGTTGGCTGCCGACGTCGGTGGACGTGCCGTCGCCGTTGGCGTCGATGCGGGTGTCGGTCCAGGTGCCGTTGGTGGCGCGTTCGGCCCAGCGGAGTTCGCGGTTGTCGGCGTCGTAGTAGGCGATGGCGGGCTGCCCGTCGACGATCGCGATAT
>CALKOE010000190.1 GCA_938091985.1 uncultured Acidimicrobiales bacterium
CGACGTGATGCTGCTGCTGTTGCCTGAGCTGCAGGGGGCATCATGAGCCAGCCCCGCGAGAATTGGCCTCACGACGTCCCAGACGCCGGCGAACTGGTCGAAGCTGTGCGCGACTACCTGCAGGACGACCTCGGGCCACGGGCCGAGGGGCGAGATCGATTCATCCTGCGCGTCGCTGCCAACGCCCTGTCGATCGCTGCACGAGAGATTGCGTCATTGCCGGCCGATGCGGTCGCTTACTCCGCACGACTCGATGCCCTCGGCGTCGAGTCAGAACATGCGCTGAGCGATGCGATCCAAGCGGGAGATTTCGACGACCGCCGTCCCGAGCTGGCCGAATCGCTCTGGGCCACCACGCTCGCCAAACTCGCCGTGGCCAACCCCGCCTACCGCGACGAATCCATCGAGCCCTGACCCGCTAGATGGGGGTGCCGTTGCCGGGGTGGTTTCCGGGGGTGGCGCACGTCGGAGCGGAGTGGCTGCCCGAGCACTTGGGCGAGAGCCATTCCCACCAGACGTTGCCCGATCTCGTGGTGCTGACACCACCGATGGCGCCTGATTGGGAACTGTCCCAGCCGAAGTAGTTGTTGGCGACGGTGCCGGGGTTTCCGGGGTCGCCGAGGATCGAGTAGACGCCGCCCCACAAGTACGAGTCGGTGATCGACCACGAGTTCGCCACGTTGATCTGCAGTGCCGCATTCGGGGCCTTGTAGAAGCTGATCAGCTTCGAACGAACCACCGTGAGCCGTTGCACCGAACCGCCGGAGGTGGCTTGGATGGCGTCGGGGTGAGGGTCGCCGCCGATGTAGTTCTGGTCGTGGACGTAGCACTCGGTGATGGTGACGGCGCCGGTGTTGACGTGGATCGAGTCCTCGCCGCCGTGCACATTGCAGCGATAGGCGGTGTAGTTGCCGCCGAGGATGGTCTTGCCGTCGCTGCCCTGGTAGGCCTCGATCCACTCGAGCTTCAATCCATTGGAGCGGTTTTCGATCGTGTAGTTGGCGTTACCACTGACCCGGCCGCAGCGCAGCGTGACATTGTCGGCGGCGACGACCACGTTGCCGCTCACATTGAAGTTCTCGGGCGTGCGGCTGCCACCGTTCTGGCTGTCAAGCCAGGAGTCGTTGATGGTGATCGCGCCGCTGAGCTCCCTCAGAGTCGACGAGCAGACCCCCGAGTTCTGGCCGCCCACCACACCGGTGTTGGAGGCACTCAGGCCGAGAGCGACCGTGGAGCCCGACGGCGGGGGAGGTGGGTTGGTGACGGTCGTGGCCGGTGAACCCCCGCCCGCTCCGGCTCCTGCACCGCCCGTCGACGAAGGGGGAGCGGTCGGCAAGGGCGCAGCGCTCGGTGCCCGACTAGTCGTGGTGGTGGGGTAGCCGATCGGCGCCGCACCGTCGACGCCGACAAGGGTGCTGTCATCGGTCGATGACGGTTGAAGGTGGTCGGGGCTTCCGTCGAGATACGGCGGCGGGGCGGAGTCGGCATCGCTGTCGGCGTCGTCGACCGAACGGTCGGCTGCCGCCAACGTGGTGGTCGTGACGGTCGGAGGAGCGACGACCGTGGTGGTGGTGTCAGGTCCGCCGACGAGTGCGAGATCGTCCTGGCGGTCAGAGTCTGAGTCTGTCGTGACCGCGACCACGGCGAGAGCAATCAGCGAGACCGCGACCAGGCCCGAAAGCGCGGTGACTGCTCGACGTGAGACTTGGGGGAACTTCGCCACGGGGGGCTCCTCAGCGGGGGAGAGAGGTCACCGCCCGACCTAGCTCCGCTGGCCTCTCACCATAGCGATGTCACGAGTCGAGAAGGGGGGCAAGGACCGGCGCGATCGGATCCAGATACAGCGTCTGGTCCTCAGGGAGCAGACCTCGCTGCACGAGACGATTCATCACCCGCACCACAATCGCCGCATAGCGAGCGGCGGCAAACAGGACCCACGGCTCGATCGGGCTGAGGGTGCGGCCCGTGACCGCCTCGTAGTGCGCAACCTGCGCATCGGTGCTGATCGATCCCGGGAGCGGTTCGATTCCAGCCGAGGCGTAGGCCCACTTCTCGAAGAGCAGGTACCAGCCGACGTCCATCTCGGCCGGCGCGAGCGCGGCTGCTTCGAAATCGGTGACACAGGCCGGTGCGAAGTCCTGCCAGATGATGTTGCCGAGCCGGGCATCTCCCCAGGTGAGCAATGCTTCACCGCCGGCTGGCAGCTCGTCGTCGAGCCGGTCGAAGGCGGCGAGCATCAGGTCGTGGGGGCGGCCGTCGAGTTCGCGAAGGGCGTAGTCGCGCCAGATCTCGAGCTGGCGTCGGCCGTCGTTCGTTGACCCCTCGGGTGCGAGCCAGCCGAGGCCGGCGGCTTCGACATCGACCGCGTGCACGCCGGCCACGACATCGAGCCCCGCTCGCACCATGGCAGTGCGTTGTGCGGGCTCGGCCGCAACATAGAAGCCCTCCACGACGTACATCGGGTCCTCACGGGGTATCTCGCCGCCGACGAACTCCATCGCGAAGAACGGCGCCCCGAGCACGGCCGGCGTGGGCTCGTAGCCCAGGAGTGGCGCAATGGGAACCTTTGCGGCATCGGCGTGGGTTGCGAGCGCCGACATCACTCGCCACTGGATGTCGATCTCGTTCTCGACCGGGACTTGCTGCGGGTAGACCGCCGGCTCCGGAGTCTCGCGTCGAACCACCACCTGCTCCTCGGTCGACGCGCCGCCGCGGGTGACGCGGACCGGAACGATGAGCGTCTCGGCTGAGTAGCCGCCGCTCGGCGTCTCGACCTCGCCGACGTCGACCGCGTCCACATCATCGAGCGTGTCGACAAGCCATCGTGCGAGTTGGTCTGCGTGTTCCATCCCGCCAGGATTCCCGGCGCGGCACCGTCTGTCGAACCGGCGCTACGGTGCCGGCATGGGCTGGGACTCGCCGCTCGGCGTCGGTTGTCCGATGTGGGCGAATCGCG
>CALKOE010000191.1 GCA_938091985.1 uncultured Acidimicrobiales bacterium
CACCGGGCTGACCGATGCCCCAGATGACGTCTTCGACATCGCTGGCTTCCACGCCGGCCTTACCCATGACGTCGGCGAGGATGAACGACGACAGGTCGTCGGGACGGGCGTCGACGAGCGAACCCTTGTTGGCCCGCCCGATCGGCGTGCGGGATGTGGCGACAATGACTGCTTCTGGCATGTTCGACTCCTGTTCGGTTCTGCTCCGGAGGCTAGAGGAATCCCATTGCAATGCCATGGGGACGGCTTCGTCCCTGACGGTCTGTCAGGGATAGAGTCCCGTGCCATGAGCGCGATCGATGTGGACAAGAACTGGCAACTGCTGATCAACGGCGAGTGGGTCGACCCGGGAGCGGGCACCTACGACATCATCGATCCGAACACCACGAAGGTGGTGGGCCACGCGCCCGAAGCGACCGTCGGTCAGGCCGACGACGCTGCTGCCGCGGCCAAAGACGCATTCGCCGGGTGGAAGGCGCTGTCGCGAGAGGAGCGCTGCGAATACATCGGCCGTCTCGGCGACGAGATCGCGAAGCGTTCGCCCGAGTGGGTCGCGACGGTGCAGGCCGAGACCGGCGCAACCATCGGCACCACGGAAACCCTTCAGGTCGGTGGCCCCGCCGTCGACCGCTTCCGCTACTACTCGAAGCCGATCGACCTCGACGAGAACCTCGCACCCATCCCGACTGCGAAGGGCCCGCTCGGCCCGGCCGGTCTCATGAGTGCCCATGTCAAGCGTCAGCCGGTCGGCGTCGTCGCCGCGATCACGCCCTACAACTTCCCGGTGACCAACGTGGCCGGCAAGATCGCCCCGGCGCTCGCCGCGGGCTGCACCACCGTGATCAAGCCGGCTCCGCAGGATCCGCTCGGCATCTTCCTCGTCGGTGAGGCCGTGCAGGCTGCGGGATTCCCCGCCGGTGTGGTCAACATCATCAACGGCTCTGGACCCGAGGCACCGTCCGCTCTCGTCGAGTCGAATGACGTCGACATGATCTCGTTCACCGGCTCGTCGCCGGTTGGCGCCAAGATCATGGAGAACGGTGGCAAGACCATGAAGCGTCTCCTGATGGAGCTCGGCGGCAAGGGCGCCGCGATCGTCACCGAAGACGCCGACATCGGCGTCGCGGCCCAGGCGATCGCCACGGTCTGGGGCTTTCACGCCGGTCAGATCTGCACAGCACCCACCCGTGTCATCGCCCATCGCGACATCTACGACCAGCTCGTCGAGACGCTCAAGACCTTCTCTGGCTTCATGAAGGTCGGCGATCCGACCGAGCGCGACACCATCATCGGTCCGGTCATCACCCAGCTACATCGTGATCGCGTCGAGGAGTTCATCAAGAGCGGCACCGACGCCGGCGCCACGCTCGTGTGTGGCGGCGACCGCCCCGACCTGCCGGGCTACTTCATCGCACCGACCCTGCTGGCTGACTGCACCCCCGACATGCACGTCGTGCGCGAAGAAGCCTTTGGCCCGGTCATCGTCGTGATGCCCTACGACGACGACGAGCACGCAGTGCAGCTGGCCAACGACTCCGACTACGGCCTGTACTCCTATGTCTTCTCGGGCGACACGAAGCGTGCGTTCCACCTCGGACAACAGCTCGAGACCGGCTGCGTCGGCCTCAACGTGATCCAGCCTCACATGGAAGCGCCGTTCGGTGGCTTCAAGATGTCGGGCGTCGGCCGTGACCGCGGCAAGTGGGGCATCGAGGCCTACAGCGAACTCCAGGCGATCAGCTGGATTGGCTGATCAAGCCGGACAGCTCGGCGCGTTGCCGCCGAAGAGCTCGTCGGGGATGATCGTCGGCTCCGAGCACGGAACCGCCAGCGCATCGTCGAGGGCGCCAGATTGGAGAGCGATGGCCCATGTGGCCGTCGCTTCGTCGAAGGCGGTTCCCGTCGCGGCCCAGCCTGCCCGCCACCAGGGGCCGGTGTCGACGACCGCGCCGACGAGCTCGCCGGAGTCGCCGAGCGTCAGCGATCCGGTCGTGGTCAGATCCTCTGGGGTCTCCCAACCCTGGATGATGAACGGCTCTTCGGAGCCGGCGAGCACTGGAACCACAAGACCGGCGTTGAGCACCAGGTCGTAGCGCAGGTTGCCGGCGTCATCCTCGACGGGGTCCTCGACCACCACGATGGCGGTGAACAACGCATTGAGGAATGTCGCGGCATCAGCCCACATCTTCAGGTCGGGACCGGCAAGCGCGGGGTCTCGTCGGACCCACGGAGCGTCGTCGCCGGTGATGCTCCACCATTGATCGTCGTCGGGAAAGCGATGCACCAGCCTCTGGCTCGCACCGGTGAGCTCGGACTCGATGTCGTCGATCGGCCGCGCCGCCACTGCGAGTTCGCTGAGCGGGCCGCTCGGGCTCGTCGAGAAGTACTGCAGTTCACTGATGTCGCCGGCCTGCCACTGACCGGTTTGGGCGACGCGGCTGTCGCCGTCCGGGCCGCCCAGCGTCTCGGTGTAGGCGACGTATCGAACCGAGGGCTGATCGAGTAGGTCGTCGTAGGCGAGTCGCAGCACATCTGACACGTCGGGACCGGGGTCGATCGTGGTCGTCGTCGTCACGTCCATGATCGTCGTGGTCGGCGCCGATGACGTGGTGGTTGTGGTGCTGGTGGTCGTGTCGAGCTCGGACGCCAGCATCGGATCGGAGCCGCACGCGACGGCCAGCAGAGCCAGCGCGACAGGAACAACGAAACGACGCATGAACGAGACGGTACCGGTCCCGCATGGACGGCGGGGCATCGGTCGGGCAGCATCAGCGCATGATTCCGCCACTTGACGGCCTCCAATTGATCGAAGGCTCGGCCTTCGTCGCCGCGCCCTCCGGGGGCATGACGCTCGCCCAGCTCGGAGCCGATGTGATCCGCTTCGACCAGATCGGCGGAGGTCTCGATGCGAGGCGTTGGCCACTCACCGCTGAGGGCGAGTCGATCTATTGGGCGGGGCTGAACAAGGGCAAGCGATCGATCGCCGTTGATCTGCGTTCGCCTCGAGCCAAGGAGATCCTGACCGAGCTGATCCGCGGTGCCGGCACCTTTCTCACCAACTTCCCGGCTAAGGGATGGATGTCCTACGACGCGTTGGCGGAGACGCGAGACGATCTGGTGATGCTTGCGGTCACCGGCAACCGCGACGGTTCGACAGCGCTCGACTACACAGTCAACTGTGCGCTCGGATACCCGCTCGCCACCGGACCGATCGATCACCCCGAGCCCGTCAACCATGTCTTGCCGGCGTGGGATCTCGTCTGTGGACAGACCGCGGCGTTGGGGATTCTCGCCGCCGACCGCAACCGCCTTCGCACCGGCGCCGGTGCCAACATGAGCGTGGCGCTTTCCGATGTCGCAATTGCGGCGGTCGCAGCACTCGGCCATGTCGGCGAGGCCCAGATCAACGGCACGGAACGGGGTCGGTTCGGCAATGATCTGTATGGCGCGTTCGGAGCCGAGTTCGCGACCGGCGACGGCGAGCGGATCTATGCGGTCGGCATCAGCCCCAAGCAGTGGAGCAGCCTGTTGGAGGCCACCGACGCAGCCGCCGCGGTTGCAGAGATCGAGGCGGCCGGTGGCTACAACTTCCGCGACGAGGGTGATCGCTTTCGTGCCCGGTCCGAGGTGATCTCGGCGGTCTCGCCGTGGATCGCAGACCGCCCGCTGGCAGAGGTGGCGCAACGCTTCGACGAGCTCGGCGTGTGCTGGGGCCGCTATCAGTCGTTCATTCAGCTGGTGGAAGACGATCCTCGCTGTTCGACCCAAAGCGAGATGTTTCGCGACCTCGAACAACCGGGCATCGGCAGTTATCTCACTCCCGGGTCACCGGTCGCGTTCGATGGCCGCCTCCCGCAGGAGCCGGTGCCGGCGCCGCGCCTCGGTCAGCACACCGACGAGATCCTCGCTGATCGCCTCGGCCTTTCCGAGGCCGAGATCGGCGCCCTGCACGACGACGGGGTCGTCGCCGGTGCGTCAACTCGCTAGCGCGCCGAAGAACCTGTTCAGTCCCAGGTGGGCACTGCGTCGATGAACTCGAGTGCCGCATCGATGAACGAGAACTGCTTGGGCAGACCGAAATGGTCGATGCCGGGCAGGGTCTTGATCGTGGCGTCGGGCAGGAGTTCGGCGAGCGGCTCCGGCGGGCCGGCGAAGTCTTCGCTGCCGATGATCAAAAGGCACGGTGCCGCCACGGTCGCGAGTTCTTCGGCGGTGAACGGCAGGCGCTCACGTCCGATGCACGCTCGGAGGGCATCGGCATCGTTGCCCGGCGTCGTGATCAGCGATTCGAACCGATCA
>CALKOE010000192.1 GCA_938091985.1 uncultured Acidimicrobiales bacterium
CGGCATCAACTTCATCGACACCGCCGACGCCTACAGCATGGGCGAGAGCGAGCAGGTCGTCGGCCGGGCTCTGGCGGGCCGCCGTGACGAAGTGATTCTGGCGACGAAGGCGTTCATCCCGATGAGCAGCGATCCGAACCACTTCGGTGGGTCTCGTCGCTGGCTCATCCAGGCCGTGGAGGACAGCCTTCGCCGCCTCGACACCGACTACATCGATCTGTTCCAGCTGCACCGCCGCGACGACCGGCTCGACATCGACGAATCGCTCAGTGCGCTCGATCAACTCCAGCGCGACGGCAAGATCCGCTACGCAGGCATGTCGGCCACACCATCGGAGTGGATCGTCGAGGCTCGCCACGTCTCCGACCAGCGCGGCCACGTCCGCGTACGTTCGGAGCAGTGCCTCTACAACCTCTTCAGCCGCGATGTCGAGAACGGCGTGTTGCCGACCTGTGAGCGGCTCGGCATCGGCGTGATGACCTACTCGCCGCTCAACGGCGGCTGGCTCACCGGCAAGTACCGCCACGACACCGAAGTGCCCGACGACGCCCGTGCCGTTCGTATGGCCCACAACGCGGCCCGCTGGGACCGGTCACGTGCACAGACCCAGACGAAGCTCGACCTGGTCGAGAGCCTCCTCGCCCTCGCGGCCGACGCCGGCATGCCGCTCAGCCACCTCGCCCATGCGTGGGCCGCGGAGCACCCGGCTGTTTCGAGCGTGATTATCGGACCGCGCACGCCGGCCCAACTCGAAGATGCACTCGAGTCAGCCGAGGTCCGACTCGATGAGTCACTGCTCGACGCAGTCGACGAACTGCTGCCGCCCGGACTCAACATCGACACCGTCGACACCTCGCGACCCGAGCCGCATATGGCGGCCCATGCGCGGCGACGCCGACGGTGATCAGTAGCCGCTGATGTAGTTCGTGAGTTGGCGGGTCTCGGTCTCGAGGTTGCGAACCCGGGCGTTCACGACATCGCCGATGCTCACGATGCCGATCAAGCTCCCCTCGGCGGTCACCGGCACATGACGAAACCGGCGTTCGGTCATCTCGGTCATGAGCTGCTCGATGGTCGCTGACTCGCTGCAGGTGACCACGTCGCGGGTCATGAACTCGGCTGCGGTCTGATCGACCACATCTCGGTCGTGGGAAGCCAGTGCCCGAACGACGTCGCGTTCGGAAATGATCCCCTCGACGGTGTGACCATCTGATGAGACAACGAGTGCACCCACCCCGTATTGCGCCAGCGCGGCAACGACATCGGTGAGCGTCGCGTCGGGCACGACGGTGGCGACCGCATTGCCCTTCCGCTGTAGGACTTCGCTGATCAGCACGACCGGCGCCTCCTCGGTTGACGGGACTCCAGTGTGACACGCGTCACTTCGCCTGTCAGCCCGTCGCTCTATTCGACCGTCGCCTGAAACTTTCGCATGAGCCACGGACCGGCCTCGACCGGCGCGTGTCTGGGCGCCTCTCCTGGCACCACACAGGTGGGAAGACATTCGATCACGGCATCCCAGTTGGCCATGTGGAAGAACGCCATCGACTGTCGAGATTCGGGCTTTGGCACAACGCGGTGCAGCGTCGACGGCCAGCGATCGTTCGTCCATTGCGAGATCGAGTCGCCGAGATTCACCACGAACATGTCGGGATCGGGATCGACATCAATCCACGCACCCGACCGATCGACGACCTGGAGTCCACCGACCTCGTCGGTGCGGAGAATCGTGAGCGTGCCGTAGTCGCCGTGTGCCCCGGCCCGCAGCGATCCGTCATCGGTGTCGCCACGGTCGTCGTCGGCAGCCGGATAGTGGATTGCCCGCATGGAAGTGATCGGTCGATCGATCAGCGAATCGAAGTGGGTCGGCTGGAGTTCGAGAACGCGAGCCATGACCGAGAGGAGCCGAGCGGCCACGTGGCTCAAGGCGCGGTAGTACGCCGTCCAAGCCGGGCGGAGATGCGCCACAGCGACGGGCCACAGGCTCGGCTGACGGATCCACTCTTCACCGCCGGCGAGCCGGCCGGCTTCGCGCGAGGCGAGGCCACAGTCGGGGCCAACCGACAGCGACTCCTTCAGATCGGGCAGAGCGGCCGCATCGTCGATCGATCGGCCAAGCGTCTCGAAGCGAAACGGCGAATAGCCGTAGGGATACCCCGCGTGGGGGAACTCGATCTCCCGCTTCTGGGCCTCGGGCAACGCGAAGAAGTCGCGCGCCGCGTTCCACGCATCGTCAGCCACCGAGCGCGGCACCGACGCAAGCGGGATCCGGAAGAACCCGAGGTCTTCGCAGGCGGCCCGCATCGCGGCAACCTGCTCCTCGATCGGCGCCTCGAGATCCACGACGCCAAACTGCATCAGCTGAGCGCTGCTTCCATTTCCTCTTTCACCTCGTCGGTGAGCAGCTCGATCACGTCGAGCGCACCGAAGTTCTGCTCGACCTGCTCGACCTTGGATGCACCGGTGATGACGGTGGACACGGCCGGGTTCTTCGTGCACCAGGCGAGCGCGAGCTGCGCCATCGAACAATCGAGACGGTCGGCGATCGGCCGCAGTTTCTCGACACGGGCAACCGCTTCCTCGTTCGTCAAGCGTCCGGCGAGCCACTCGTAGCCGCCAAGCGCGGCCCGTGAGTCGTCGGGGATTCCGTCGCGATACTTGCCGGTCAGAAGACCCGAGGCGAGCGGACTCCAGATGGTGTTGCCGTAGCCGTGATCCTCGATGAGGCGCCGGTAGTTCTTCTCCACGTTCTTGCGCTCGAGCAGGTTGTATTGGCTCTGCTCGGTCACCGGCTTGTGGAGGTGATGGCGTTCGGCGATCTCGATCGCGGCAACGATCTCATCGGCCCGCCACTCGCTCGTGCCCCAGTAGTGCGCCTTGCCCGCGGCGATGATGTCGCTCATCGCCCACACCGTTTCCTCGATCGGCGTGTCGGGATCGGACCGGTGGCAATACAGCACATCCACGAAGTCGGTCTGAAGGCGCTCGAGCGACGCATCGATCGCCTGCATCAGATACTTGCGGTTGAGCGTCATGTGCATGTTGGGCACGTTCCCGTGGATACCCATGAAGACCTTCGTCGTCAGCCCATACGACCAACG
>CALKOE010000193.1 GCA_938091985.1 uncultured Acidimicrobiales bacterium
TAGGCCGGGGCAACTCGACACAGATGCCAAAAAAAGGGGGGTTAGAGCTTTTGTAGGAGGGTGCCGGTGCCGAGGCCGCCACCGCAGCACATGGTGACGAGGCCGTATTCGAGGTCGGAGCGCTGCATCTCGTGGACGGCCTTCGTCATGAGGATCGAGCCGGTGCCGCCGAGCGGGTGACCGAGGCCGATGGCCCCACCGTTGGGGTTGACGGTGTCCATGTTGGGAGAGAATTCCTTCTCCCAGGCGAGAACGACCGAAGCGAATGCCTCGTTGATCTCGACGACGCCGATGTCGTCCATCGTGAGACCGTTGTCGTCGAGCAGCTTCTTGGTGGCGTCGATCGGGCCGGTCAGCATGAGGACGGGATCGGTGCCCACCAGGCAGGTGTCGACGATCTTGGCGAGGGGCTTCAGGCCGAGTTCGTCGGCCTTCTCGCGGGTCATCATCAGCACGGCGCCGGCGCCGTCGCTGATCTGGCTGGCGGAGCCGGCGGTGTGGACGCCGTCTTCGCGAGCAACGGGCTTCAGGCTGGCCAGCTTCTCGAGGTCGGTCTCGCGGATGCCGCCGTCGGCGGAGACCGTGGTGGTCTCGCCAGTGGGCTTGCCCTCTTCGTCGAGGACGGGAACTTCGATCGGCACGACCTGGGTGCTGAATGCGTCTTCCGCACGAGCCTTGGCCGCGAGGTCTTGGCTGCGCTTGCCGAACTCGTCGGCGTCTTGGCGGGTGATGCCCCACTGATCAGCGATGCGCTCGGCGCCTTCGAACTGCGAGGTCCACTCGTAGTTCTCCCAGTAGCGAGCGTTGACAGGCACGCCGGTGGTCTCGGCGTCGGGAATCGTGGCGCCCATCTTGATCTGGCTCATCAGCTCGATGCCGCAGGAAAGGGCAGAGTCGACCACGCCGGCCTTCACCATCGCGTAGGCGAGGTTGGTGGCCTGCTGGCTCGAACCGCACTGGGCGTCGACGGTGGTGGCGGCGACCTCGAGGGGGAGACCGGCCGCGAGCCATGCGTTGCGGGCAACGTTCATGGTCTGCATGCCGACCTGGCCGACACAGCCGCCGACAACCTGGCCGACCTCGGCCGGGTTCATGCCGGTGCGCTCGAAGATTGCCTTCTGCACGTCGCCCAGCAGGTTGATGCTGTGCATGGTGGACAGTTCGCCGTTGCGCTTCCCGATGGGACTCCGCACGGCATCGACGATGACTACTTCGCGTTCGCTCATGAATCCGAGCGTAGCGGAAGTTAGCGATCGTTCACATTTGTGTCTAGCGGCCGACGGCCTGATCCACGAAGGCTTCGATGAGGCGCTGGTTCACGACGGCACCGGTGAGGTTGTGGTCGCTGCCCTCGACGAGGTCGAACCACGAATACTCCGAGCCGGAGGCTTGCGCCCAGGCGTCGGCCATCACTCGGCCCTGGAGTTCGGCATCGACCAGCGGGTCTTCATCGCCGTAGGCCCAGTAGGCGGGCGGCAGGTCGCCATGGAGATAGTTGCCGACGCTCGGCAGTTCCAGTTGTGCGGTGGTGCACGGCTCACAGCCGGCGTGGGCGCCGCTCATTCCCCGGGCCCAGGCATTGGGATGGTCATACATCTGTACGAGGTCGGTCGGCCCGACCGCAACGACGATCCCAGCCACGCTCGAGTCGTGGGCGGCCTGCGCCTCAGTCACGTTGATCGGTTCGAACCTGCCGTCGGTCGCCGCGACGAACGCAGCGATGTGGCCGCCGGCTGACGTGCCGTAGAGAACCATTCGGTCGCCGTCGATCAGGTCACCGTCGTCGGCCAGCACCTTCAGCTCTCGCACGGCGCGCTTCACATCGTGAATCGGCGCGGGGAACGGATGGTCGGGCGCCAGTCGGTAGTCGACCGACGCCACTGCATAGCCCCGTTCAACGAAGCGAAGAATCATCTCTGGGACCATGCTCCGGTCCCCTCCGATCCAACCGCCCGAGTGGAGAAACACGATGACCGGGGCGTTCGATTGCTCGGGGAGGTAGAGGTCGAAGCGATGGAACTCGTCAGGACCGTAGGAGAGATCGCGAATGACCTGTGCGGGTTCCGCAGCGACATAGTCGTCGGGGAGCACGTCGCCGGTGGCGTCGATCCGCAGATCGCCGGGTCGGCCGTCGGGCACCCATGCGGCGGGCCCGAGCGTGCGGGGCAGCGCCACGAGGGTCGTGTCGATCAAGGTGTCAGCAGCGGTCGCAACGCGGTCGGCGCTGAAGTCGAGCGCAACGGGCTCGCCGACCGACGCGGAGTCGGAGACGCCGGCGGCAGATAGACCGAGCGAACCCGTGGTCACGCCGAGCACGCTGACCATGGCCACGAGTGCGACGACCAAGAGAACGACTCGGGCCTGGTCGCTGGGCCGGCGCAAGAGCGCGTTGAAGAATGGTCGTGTCGAGATGTTCACGGTGTCCGCCTGTGAGTGGGTGACCGGAAGCGTCTGTCGGGTGGGGGAATTACTTCGTCGTTCTGTATGACGCTTGTGTCGGTCGTTTCGTTCCCGACATCAGCGTATTTGTCATGTTTTTGAAGGTCAGTGACGAGGATCACACAACGCTGCGAACGCGGTGTTTCGTCAATGTGAACGGCCACTAACTTCGCGAGTAGCGTTTTGGTCGACGACGCCGAAGTAGGACTCACCCGGGCCGAGGCGCAGAAAAGCGGAGCTGATCATGCAGAACGACGTCACCGAGATGCTGGATCTGGAGTTTCCGATATTCGCGTTCAGTCATTGTCGCGACGTCGTCGCTGCGGTCTCGAAGGCCGGTGGACTCGGCGTGCTCGGAGCAGTTGCCCACACACCGGAAGCGCTCGAGACCGACCTCGAGTGGATCGAGGACGAGATCGGCGACAAGCCCTACGGCGTCGACCTCATCATCCCGGCGAAGTACGCCGGTGACGAAGACGGCGGCTACACGACCGACGATCTCATCAAGATGATCCCGGCCGAACACCGCGAGTTCATCGACGACATCCTCGCCCGCTACGAGGTGCCGGCGATGCCTGATGAGACCGGAGGGCGAAGCCTCGACCGTGGCGGGGCCGCGCCGTTCTCGGCCAACGCGGCCGGACCGCAACTCGACGTGGCTCTCTCGAAGAACACGGTGTTCGTGGCCAACGCACTCGGCCCGCCGCCGCAGCACATGATCGATGCGGTGAAGGGCGCAGGTCGCCTCACTGGTGCATTGGCCGGACGCCCTTCTCACGCCGAAGCGCACGAGCGCGCCGGCGTCGACATCATCATCGCCCAGGGCTCCGAAGCCGGAGGCCACACCGGCGAGATCGGCACGATGGTGCTGATCCCCGAAATTGTCGACGCCACGTCGCGCCCCGTTCTCGGCGCAGGTGGAATCGGCCGCGGTCGACAGATGGCTGCCGCGATGGCGCTGGGCGCGCAGGGTGTGTGGTGTGGGTCGGTGTGGTTGACCACCGACGAGGCCGAGACGCATCCCGTCGTGAAGGAGAAGTTCCTCGCCGCAACCTCGGCCGACACGATCCGCTCTCGCTCGCTCACTGGTAAGCACGCTCGCATGCTCAAGTCGGCGTGGACCGAGGAGTGGGACCGTGAGGACACCCCCGACCCGCTGGGAATGCCGCTGCAGCCGATCCTCACGGCTCAGGCGCAACGTCGGATCGACCGGGCCTCGCACAACGCCGGCTCCGGAGCCGAGAAGCTCGCGAACTACTTCGTGGGCCAGATCGTCGGCAACATGAACCAGCGCAAGTCGGCCACTGCCGTCGTCATGGAGATGGTCGAGGAGTTCATCGACGCCGTCGAAGGACTCAAGGGGTATCTCGACTACTGAAGCGGTAGGCGAATACTCCCGGCATCGCGGCGAGAGCGATGGCGCTGACGACGATGAAGCCCACGCTGGAGCTCCCGCAGCCCGTCCCGTGGGCGATGCTCCAGCATGAGAATGCGACGACGGGCTGTGGCCGAGACGGCGATACCGGCGAGGGACGCCGGGGGAACGGCAAGGGTGAGAAGGACGGCCAGGTCGGAGATGTTCATGTCGGCTGGTGGTCGTTGGCGAATCGAGTCCGGTTCCGGCGCGAGAGCAGCCAACTTGCGGCCAGACCCGCGACCAAGGGCAGAATCCACACGCTGAAGCCGATGCGGCCCGCTCGTTGGTAGTACCCGGACGCGCAGCTCGACTCCGGGGTGCCCCAGTAGATGCCGGGACCCACGTTCGGGCACTGGGTGTAGCCCCAGAGATAGCCGGCCACGAGCGTTGGCACGGCGACGAGGATCGTCCAGCCGACGACTGCCAGGGCGATGGCGATCCAGGTGCCGAGTCGTAGCCAACGCTCGTTTGCGCGGCCTGGCACAGGACCATGGCGAATGGGCGGTGAGCCGCGTGGGTGAGGCGGGGGAAGGTCAGCACTCATGTGGTCCAGCGTGACGCGTGGTGGCGCCGTCGGAATCAGGGGAATCCCCCAAAGCGGCCTGGGGACGTTGATCGGGGGATGTGCCACGATGAGCGGATGACCGACATGGCTGATCGCACCGTCTTTCGAACTTGCCCTCTCTGTGAGGCCACGTGCGGCCTCGAGATCGAGATCAAGGACGGCGCCGTGAAGCGGATTCGCGGCGACCGCGAGGATGTGTTCTCGCATGGCTTCATCTGCCCCAAGGGTTCGACGCTGAAGCAGCTGCACGAAGACCCGGACCGGCTGCGCAAGCCGCTGGTGCGGCGTGGTTTCGACGATGCCGGCGCTCCGATCTTCGAGGAAGTCGAGTGGGCTGAGGCCTATGCCGAAGCCGATCGCGTGTTGCGCGAGGTGCGCGAAACCCACGGCAACGAAGCCGTCGGGATGTATCTCGGCAACCCGGGCGCTCACGTGCTCGGCGCGGCCACGCACACCCGCCATCTGATCAAGGGCCTTGGCGCCGGCGCCGTTTTCTCGGCGAGCACCGTCGACCAGATGCCTCGCCACGTCGCCTCCGGATACCTCTACGGCAGCGGTGGATCGATGCCCGTGCCCGACATCGATCGCACTGATCTGTTCGTGTGCATCGGAGCCAACCCCTACGCCTCCAACGGCAGCATCGCGACGGCACCTGACTTCCCGGGCCGTATCGAGGCGGTGCAGGAGCGCGGCGGCCGCGTGATCGTGATCGACCCCCGGCGGTCGCGCACCGCCGAGCAGGCCGACCTCCACCTGTCGATCAAGCCGGGCACCGATGCCGTGTTGCTGGCCGCCGTGGTGCGCCGGCTCCTCGACAGCGGCCACACCGGAGCGGGCCACATTGCCGACTTCATCGATGGTGTCGACGAACTCCGTGGTGCAGTCGCCGCGTTCACGACTGACGTTGCGGCGGCGGCCACCGGCCTCACCGCCGAAGCAATCGACGCTCTGGCCGACGAGATCGGTGCGGCGAAGAGTGCCGCGGTCTACGGCCGCATCGGCACCTGCACGGTCGAGTTCGGCACGCTCACCACATGGCTGCTCGATGTCATCGCGATCCTCACCGGCAACCTCGATCAGCCCGGCGGGATGATGTTCCCGCGGCCTGCTCACGATCGAGTGCGCGCACAAAAGCCCGGTCGGCCGTACCGGGTCGGCCGTCGCCACAGCCGGGTCAACAACCGCCCGGAGGTGCAGGGGGAGTTCCCCGTCGCCGATCTGCCCGACGAGATTCTCGAACCTGGCGATGGTCAGCTGAAGATGATGGTGACGGTCGCCGGCAACCCGGTTTTGAGCTGTCCCGACGGCGAGCGCATGGACGAGGCGTTCGCTGCGCTCGACGCGATGATCAGCGTCGACATCTACCTCAACGAAACCACCCGCCATGCGAGCGTGATCCTGCCGCCTCCGGGATCGCTCGAGAAGAGCCACTACGACGTCAACTTCACCAACCTGAGCATCCGCAACATCGCCAACTTCTCACCGTCGGTGTTCGAGACCGACATGCCGTCGGAGGAGGACATCCTCGCCACGCTCGCGCTGATCGCTCTGGGCTTCGGGCCGGACGCTGATCCGAATTCGCTGCACGACCAGGTGATCTCCGGTCTTCTCCAAAGTGAGATCGACACAGCGGAGTCACCGGTGGCGGGCAGAGATCTCGACGAACTCATCGCCATGGTCGACGGAGACACCGGCAGCGAGCGCGTGCTCGATTGCATGCTGCGCACCGGCCCCCGCGGCGACGGCTTCGGCACCGTCCCCGGTGGGCTCTCGCTCGAGTTGCTCCGCCAGAACCCCCACGGGATCGACTTCGGAGCGCTGGAGCCCCGACTGCCGGGCCATCTGCGCACGCCGGAGCATCGGATCGATCTGTTCGCCGGCCCGTTCGCCGACGACCTCGCTCGGCTGACGGCTCGACTTCCGGAATGGAGCGACGACTCGCGACTCCGGCTCGTCGGTCGACGCCACCTGCGGTCCAACAACTCGTGGATGCACAACCTGCCGGTGTTGGTGAAGGGCAAGCCCCGGTGCACGCTGCAGCTGCATCCCGACAACGCGGCCGATCTCGGTCTGGCCGACGGTGATGCCGCGATCGTGCGGTCGCGGGTCGGTGAGGTCACCGCTCCGGTCGAGGTGACCGACTCGATCATGCCCGGCGTCGTGAGCCTGCCTCACGGTTGGGGCCACGGGAAGCCGGGCGCCCGCATGACAGTGGCCGGCGAGCACGCAGGGGTCAACAGCAACGTGCTCACCGATCCATCGATCATCGACCCACTCTCGGGCAACGCAGTGCTCAACGGAATCCCGGTCGAGGTCGTGCCGGCGTAACTCGGTTGCGCTCCGGCTTCGCCTTCCTGATCATCGAGCCATGTCCACGCCCGAACCCCCGACATCGCTGACCCACGATCTCGTGGTGTTGGAACGCACTCGGCCGCGCCACGTCGACGGGGTCACCGACGCGATCAACAGGAGCCATGCCGAGTTGCTCGCCTTCATGGACTGGATGACCGACGAGCCGCGGACCACCGAGATGAGCCGCGCGTTCGTCGAGTCGAGCGAGGCCGACTGGGACGCCGGCGTGACCTTTGGCTACACGATGACCGACCCATCGACCCACGAGGTGATCGGTGTCTGCGGGCTGATGACGCGCCCCGGGCCGCGGCGTCTCGAGATCGGCTACTGGGTTCGCACCGACCGCGCCGGTGCCGGGATCGCGACCGCCGCGGCGACATTGCTGACCGAAGCCGGGCTTGCGGTCGACGGCATCGACATCGTCGAGATCCACCACGACGCCGGCAACGTGGCGAGCGGCCGCATACCGGAGAAGCTGGGCTACACGGAGTCAGCGCGTCGTGAGGTCGAGATCGACAACCCGGGTGAGTGCGGAATCGAAGTGATCTGGGAAATCACGAACGCAGTGCGGCCCTGACCTCGCCGGCGAGCTCGATCGACTCGAGTGCGTCGGCCTGGTCGATCGACATGCAGCGGATGACCACCTCGTCGACGCCGAGCTCCTTCAACGGGACAAGCTGTTCGACCGCAGCCTCGACCCCGCCGTAGACGAGCATCTCCTTGGTCATCCCGCGGTAGCCGCGGCGGACGAGTTCGTCGCCGAGCTCGGTGGCGCGGTCGCCGTCGCGCAGGATGATCACGTCTTTCCGCACGATGACCTCGCTGGGGCGGTCGAGGCGTGCGGCTTCGTCGCGATAGAGGTCGATCATCTCCGAGCTCTCGGCACTGACATGGGGCCCGCCGTACCAGGCGTCGCCCTCGCGCGCGGCTCGCCGCAGCGGCCCCGGTCCGCCGGCTCCGATCCACCAGCGAACGCCCTGAGGCGGACGCGGGTTGACCTGGGCGCCGGAGATACCGAAGTGCTCGCTGTCGACGGTCTCGCCGGCGAGCAGTGCCTTGATGACACGGATGGACTCGTCGAGCACCTTGCCGCGGGTGCGCAGATCGGCGTTCATCGCTGCGAACTGCCCGTCGCCATCGCCGATGCCGGTCTGGAGGAGGAACGGCCCTGGGTGAATCGACGCAAGCGTGCCGACCTGCTCCGCGACGAGAACGGGATTCCAGAGCGGAAGGAGGAAGAGACAACCGAGCGGCCGCTCCGGATCCCACTCTGCAGTGAGGCGGCCGAGCATGGGGACGCCCTGGTAGTAGGGGAGAGGCATCGAGTGGTGGTCCCCGAGGCTCAGCGAGTCGAGCCCGGCATCGCGCGCCGTTCTCGCCCGTTCGAGAACCCACTGCGCACCCTGCGCATGATCATCAGTCGGGTGAGTCGAGTTGAGCGAGATACCAAGGCGCATGGTGTGGACTGTAGCGAGGGTCTGAAATGTTGGCCCTGTCGCTGAATTCGCGGCACGCTGACGGCGTGACCGAACACGGAACCGACCTCACCACCGACTTCGGACAGCACGCCGGGGCGGCATTCGTCATCGGCGGGTCCGGTGGCCTGGGTGCCGCCATCTGCCGTGAGCTGGCGGTGCGGGGGAGCGACGTCGCGCTGACCTATCGCGCGAATGGCGACGCCGCGCAGGCCTTGGCGGCCGACATCAGCGAGTGGGGACAGCGGGCGTGGGCGGTGGAGCTCGATCTCACCAACCACGAGCAGGCCAAGGCGTCGGTCGATGCGATTGCCGAAGCCGCCGGAGGAATCCACACGCTCGTCTACGCGGCGGGGCCGACGGTGCCGCAACGACACCTGAGCACCGTGGACCCGAGCGAAGTTCGCTGGCAGCTCGACGCCGATGCGGCAGGGTTCTTTGCCGTGGCGCAGCCGTCGATCCCGTACCTGCGCGAATCGGAGGGCAGCATCGTTGCGGTGACCACCGCGGCAACTCGTCGGTTCCCGGTGCGCGATGGTCTGTCGTCGATCCCGAAGGCCGCGGTCGAGGCGGCGATCCGTGGGCTTGCGGCCGAAGAGGGCCGCTTCGGGGTGCGGGCCAACACGGTTGGCCCGGGCATGCTCACCGACGGCATGGCGCAGCGGCTGATGGCGTCCGGCGACCTCGACGACAACGCTCTCGATGCCGCCCGCGCCAACATCCCGATGCGTCGCTTCGGCAACGCCGCCGACATCGCCGAAGCCGTGTGCTTTCTCGCTTCCGCCCGCGCTCGCTTCATCACCGGCCAACACCTCGACGTCGACGG
>CALKOE010000194.1 GCA_938091985.1 uncultured Acidimicrobiales bacterium
GCGAGCGCCCACGGAATCGAGCCGTCACGCGATTGCTCCCAGATGTTGTCGACATCGGCCAGCTGGGGAAAAAGGAACCATGCGCTGAGCGCGATCGTCGCGAGGATGAAGATCGTCTTGCCCTCGATGCGTTGCAGCCGGAACGGTTCCTCCTCCGGCACACCGCACTGCTCGATCAGCATGCGACGGATCGGTTGAAGGCCCTTGTCGCCACCGATCGCCTGGCGAGTCGCCGTGCTCATCGCCAACGGCTGCAACCAGGGCAAGGCTCGCTCGAGTTCGTCGAGTCCCGCAGCCGCGTGGGCGGCGGCGACGGCGCGTTCTGTTCCCACGACCGCCGCAGTCGACGCCAGCAGTTCCGCGACGTCGGTTCCCAGCAACTGGTCGGACGCCGCGAGCTCCGAGAACCCGAAGTCGATGAGCCATGGCTTGCCATCGGTGTCGATGAAGATGTTGGCAAGGCGCAGATCACGGTGGGCAATGCGCTTCGCGTGAAGCTGGCTGACCATTCGCCACGTGGCGATCAGGGTCTCGTCGTCGATCTCGGTGACTCGATCAGCAGAGCGGCCCTCGAGCGCTTCGTAGGCCAGCACCATGCCGTCGACCCCGGCTTCGGCAACACCGACGATTCGTGGGGTGTCGATGCCGAGCGCCGCGGCCTGCAACGACACCAGAGCCTCGTGCTCGACCGCTCGACGAACCGTGGCAAAGGGGAGGTGGTCACCGGTCAGCCGGAAGCGCAGCCATCGATAGAACCGGAAGAGCAAGTCCGCACTTCGCTGGTCTCGCCCCAGCGCTTTGACGAAGATCCGATCGCCGCCGGACGTGACTGCCGTCCACGGGGCCGACCCGCGGGCATCGACCGCCAAGGGTTCGACGCGGTCGAGTTGCAGTCCTACTGCGTGAAGGCCCCGGAGAATGTCGACCTCGTCAGGCGCAAGGTCGTGGCGCCCGAAGATCAACAGCAGCAGCGAGGCCGTGATGAGACCGACGCCGACGTCGGTGATCAAGCCGAGCGCGGGGACGCCAGATGTGAGCGTCGACACCAGCGCGTAGGCCCCGATCAACACGCCGAGTCGGCGATTCAGTACCCGCGGCAGATACGAGGAGGCAAGGCCGAGCATGGCCACCGAACCCGCCAGCAGCGGATCGCCGGGGTGCACTCGCCCCATCGCGTCGTAGTACCGCAGGAACACGCCGTCGACGTCGAACGCGGCCCACACGGGGTCGTCGATCACGGCGATGACGAGCTCGCCCGCAACGATGCTCATCCCCGCGGCGATCGCGAACCCGGCGCTCAGGAGAAGGAACCGGCGGTAACGAGTGGTGAGCAACATCCAACCGAGCGCAGTGGCGACCGCCGCTGCCACGGTCACGGCAAGGGCCACGGGCGGTACGTCGCGGGCCCAGGCCGGGAGGTCGGCCATCAGCGCGGCGCCGTCGTCTCGCAGGCCCAAGAACGCGGTGTCGAAGAGATTGGCGACCAGAAGACCGACGCCCACGAGACTCAACGCGATCACGAGACGAAGCACGTCGACCGGCGATCTCACGTGGCGGCGGTGGGGATGAAAAGCCGGCACCGACAGACCCTCGGTGGGGGCGGGAACGTCGCTCATGGAGCGCACTGGCAATCGGGGTGCACGTGGCGGTTGAGGAACGCCCACCAGAGGAAGACCGCGAACGCCGTGCCGAGCGAAGCGCCGGCAACGACATCGAGCAGGTTGTGTTCGCCGTAGTAGATCCGGGCGATCCCGACGACTGCGGCCCACACGATCGGCACGGGACGCCAGCGGGGAGGTAGGAAGGCGCTCACGAGAATCGCCAGCGCAAACGCCGTGGTGGTGTGGCCGGAAGGAAAGCTCAGGCCCTCGAAGGCCGTCCCGCGGACGTTGACTTCAGGCCCGACCGACGTGAAGGGGCGTTCGCGTTCGACGAGTTGCTTGACCAGACCCTTCTCGATGCCGAGCTTCAGCGGCAGCACGAGCACGAACGGGACCAGGTGAACCCACTTCCCGGTGGAGCGGGCGATGATCACACCGGCCACCACTGGGGCGAACAGAACGCCGACTTGCTGCAGCACCCACATCGGTGGCTCGAACCAGTCCGGCCATCCGTTGATGAACTCGAGAACCGACACCTCCCACGCAGCCACCGACCCGTCCCACGCGGCGACCGACGTAGCGATCAACACCGCAACGCTGACGAAGACGGTCTGCAACATCCGCACCGTGGGGACGGCGTGACAGATGACAAACCCAGAGGGCGTCGTCCCGGAAGGTGGGGTGGTGGTACGCGTCCTCAGCTCCAACCGTTGCACACCCGGAAGTCATGTACGAATGTTGCGAACACGACACTCTTGTCTGTTCGAACGAAAACTCTCCGCTCGTGCAGACGAGCCGCACTACCGTCGCTCCGTGGCTGATCTGGAACGCGACACGGCGGTCGTCCTCGACACCGGCGACGACCAACAGAGCACGTTCACCGCCGAGGTCTCGGAGGAGTGGGCGATCTGGGGACCGATGGGCGGCTACATCGCGTCGATCGCCCTGCGAGCCGCGGGCGAGCACTGCGGCCGCAACCGCCCCGCATCGATCAACACGAGCTTTCTCGCCGCGGCGCAGTTCGCACCGGTGCAGATCCGCACCGAGACCTTGCGCTCCACGCGTGTCGCCACCTGTGTACGGGTGGTGATGACGCAGAACGACCGGCCAGTGCTCGAAGCAACAGTGTGGGGCACCGACGCCGAGGTGGGGCTCGATCATCACACAGCTCGCCGCGGACCCGACGTGCCCCACCACTCCGCCCTGACGAGCGCCGCCGACCTGCTCGCCGCCCAAGGAGAGTCGTGGACTCACCCCTTTTGGGAGCGGCTCGACTACCGGCCAGTCGAGTGGATCGACGACTGGGAGAACCGCGACGCCATCGAGCCGGAACAGTCGTCGTGGTTCCGTTTCGTCGACGGCCCTCGGTTCGACGAGCCGTGGCTCGACGACACCCGCCTTCTGATCGTCACCGATCTCGACGCCTGGGGCGCCGCGACCAATGCGCACACCGGCGAACTCGAGTTCTTCGCCCCCACCATCGAGCTCACGTGCCGGTTCCTGCAACCGGCCCGTGACCACGAATGGCTCCTCAGCTGGGGCGCAGCCCCGGTGGGCCATGCCGGCGTGATCGGTGTCGAGTCAGAGACCTGGTCCGACGACGGTCGCCTGCTCGCCATCGGCGGCAGCACCCTGCTGAGTCGCCCCGCACCAACTGGAGTCTGACCCCCGCTACAACTCGCCCCGCGGCAACTCAGTCGAAGACGAGGACGCCGCGAATGTTCTTGTTGTCGCGCATGTCCTGGTAGCCCTGGTTGATCTCGTCGAGCGTGTAGGTCTCGGTGACGAGTTCGTCGAGCTTCAGCTGCCCGGCCTGATACATCCCGAGCAGGCGAGGCACGGCTCGCCGCGGGCTGTCGGACCCGAAGATCGTGCCCTTGAGCTGCTTGTTCATCATGGCGAACTCGAACAGGTTGAGCTGCACGTCCATCTGCATCATCGGGGCAAGCCCGGTGACAACGATCGTGCCGCCCTTGCGGGTGAGGAACTGCGCCGGAGCGATCATGTCGCCGGTGACCACACCTGCGGAGACGATCACGCTGTCGGCCATGACGCCCTCGGTGAGTCCACCGACGAGCTCCATTGCTTCTTCCATCGAGGCCGCTGTATGGGTTGCCCCGAACTCCGCTGCCTTCTCGCGTTTGAACTCGGAGAGATCGACAGCAACGACGTTCTTGGCGCCGGCAGCCTTTGCCCCCTGGAGCGCGTTGGCACCGATGCCACCGCAGCCGACGACCACGACGGTGTCGCCCGCCGTCACTTCGGCCCGGTTCACGGCGCTGCCGTAGCCGGTGGCGACGCCACAGCTCACGAGCGCGACCGGGATGAGCGGCAGGTCCTTGTCGACCTTGATGACGGAGTCTTCGCTCAGAAGCATGTGCTCGGCGAACGTGCCGAGCTTGGCCATGGTGTTGATCTCTTCTCCGTCGGGCCCGTGGTGTCCGCAGCGTCCGTCGCTGATCATCCCGGGGCCGAGCGTGCCCGCGCCGAGATCACAGAGGTTCTGCTGACCGGAGGCGCACCAGCGGCACTTGCCACACGCCGGCACGAACGAGACGGCGACATGATCGCCGACCTCGAAGTCGGTGACGCCCTCCCCCACTTCGATGATCACACCTGATCCTTCATGGCCGCCGATGACGGGGAACAACGACGATCCACCGAGCTCTGCGGGCGTGCCGAGGTCGCCGGTGACGAGGTGTTCGTCGGAGTGACACAAGCCCGCTGCGTGGGTCTTGACGAGCACTTCGCCCTTGCCCGGAGCGTCGAGCTCCACTTCCGTGACTTGCCATTCCTGATGGGCCCCGTGGAGCACCGCAGCACGTGTCTTCATCTGAACTCACACCTCCGTCGAACGAGAGCGCGACCGTAGCGCCCGAGGAGGTCAGAAGTCAGATGGTGCCGGTCATCCCGCCGTCGACCGGGAGCACGATGCCGGTGACCGCGGCGGCCGACTCGGAGCAGAGGTACGCCACCGCACCGGCGATCTCTTCAGGCTCGATCAACCGACCGATCGGCCGCTGGTGCTGGGCGAAGTCATCGATGTCGGTGTCGTAGGCCGCGGCGGAGGCTTCGAGAATCGCTGTCCGGGTCGAGCCCGGGGCGATGGCGTTGGAGGTGACGCCGGTGCCGGCGAGGTCGACAGCCAGGGACCGAACGAGACCGACCACACCGTGCTTGGCGGCGACGTAGGGCGCCATGTTCTGGAGTCCGACGATCGCGGCGGTGGATGCCACGCCCACGAATCGACCCCGCCACGGCTCTGGGCTCTCGAGGATCGCTGGGATTGCGGCGCGGGCGGTGTGAAACACGCCGCGCAGATCGATGTCGACCACGGCGTCCCACTCTTCGTCGGAGACTTCCCACATGCGGGCGCCGGCGGCGAACACCCCGGCCATCGCGATCGCCGCGTCGAGCCGACCGAAGAGGTCCACTGCGGTCGCCACCGCAGTGCGCATCGCAGCCTGATCGCGCACGTCGGCGACCACCGGAGTCACGTGCTCGCCTCCGGCGGCGGCGACGGCCTCCAGCTCTGCGAGCGTGCCGAGCCCGTAGGGAACGGCCGGCTCATCAGCACAGATATCGGTGGCCACCACGGACCAACCATCGGCGACCAGGCGGGTGACGGTTGCGGCGCCCATGCCGCGGGCGGCACCGGTGACGAGGGCTACGGGTCGGCTCACGGGCAACAGCGTCGCAGGTGCAAGCGCCGAGTGCGACTATCCGCCGGCGATCTGGACGACCGCGTCGTCGACGAGCGAGGCGAGCAGCGCTCGGCCTTCCTCGGCGCTTGCCCCGGCCGGGTCTCCGAGAACGCCGTTGGGCGAGACCTCCCGCACCCCTCCTTCCATCATCTTCGGGAGTAGCTCATCGAGCGGTTCGGTGTTGCCCGCGGCCGCCGCATCGAGCTGCACCGCCTCGGGGGCGAGGTGCAGCATCAGCGAGGTCTCGGTGCGGCCGGCGTGTGCGTCGGCCCCAGGCAGACGCACCGACCACACCTCGAGCGAACGCCCCTCGGCCGCGCAGGTCGCGGCTGCGGCTCGCAGCGCGTAGGCGTTTCCGCCGTGAGCGTTCACCACCACGATGCGCTCGAACTCGGGGCCGGCCGTTCGCACGATCTCGATCAACACGTCGGCCAGCACCCTTGTGCCGATCGAGAGCGTGCCGGCGAAACCTGCGTGCTCGCCCGACGCGCCGATCGCGATCGCGGGCGCCACGAGCGTTCCGTCGACCCGAGCGGCGATGCCGTCGGCGACGGCGGCCGCGATCCGCGTGTCGGTGTCGAGCGGGAGATGCGGACCGTGCTGCTCAGTGGCGCCCAGCGGGATCAGCAGTGTGTGCGACCCGCCGGCCAGCGACGGCGATGTGTGCGATCCCAGGCTCATCGCCTCGACGGTAGTGTCCGCACATGGCCAGCCCTGCGAGCTTTCACACGCGCCGCCTCACTTCGGTGTTGGGGGCAGAGATCACCGGACTTCCGCGAGTCGACACCCTCGACGACTCGGCGTTGGCCGAGTTGGTCGCCGCGGTGCACGAACACCAAGTGGTGTTCATCCGCGATCAGGACGAGCTGACCGACGCCCAGCACCTCGAATTCATGCTCCGGATCGGTGCGCCGTACGTGCACCCGCTGGCGCGGGTCGGCGGCCGGACCGAGGCGATGGCCGAACACATCGTCGACGACGCCGACCACCCGCCGTTCCAAGACCGCTGGCACACCGATGTCACCTGGGACCTCACGCCGCCGACGATCGGCTCGCTGCGCCCGATCGAGATGCCCGCTCAGGGTGGCGACACCCTGTGGGCGTCGATGTACGCGGCCCACGACGCGCTCTCACCGAGACTTCAAGAGGCGCTCGCGGGGCTCACTGCCCATCACGACATCGGTTCGGGCGAGGCATTCAGGACCAAGGGTGGGGTCGAGTTCTTCGAGATGGCCAAAGACCTTCTTCCCGACACCCGCCACCCGGTGGTCGGCATCCACCCCACCACGGAGCGGCCCTACCTCTACGTGAACAAGCA
>CALKOE010000195.1 GCA_938091985.1 uncultured Acidimicrobiales bacterium
AGCGTCACCCCCATCCCCGCCGCGACCATCTGACAGAGCGTGGCGAGGCTTGTCGCCTGGATCTCGCCGGCCTCTTCGGCGCCGACTCGCGAACAGATCTCGAGGGCTTGGTCGCGTAGGCAGTGACCGTCTTCGAGCAAGAGCACTGCCTCGCCGACGAGGTGGTCGACCGCCACGTCGTCGGCTGCCGCAAAGCTGTGAGCGGGGTCGAGGGCGACGAGGAATGGGTCGTCGAGGATGACGACATGGTCGAGCGTTGGATCCTCGACCGGCAGCGCCATGAGCCCGAGGTCGATGTCGCCGTTGACCAAGGCCGGCACCAAGTTGGGGGTGTGAAGCTCGCGGAGATGGGTCTCGACCTCCGGATGGTGTTCGCGCAGCAACGGCACGAACCGGGGAAGCAAGTACGGGGCCACGGTCGGGATGGCCGCGATTCGTAGTCGACCGCGCAGGCGCGTGGTGGACTGTTGGGCGCCCTCGACGAGGTCATCGGTGGCCTGAAGGATCTCGCGGGCCTTTCCGGCGAGGTTCTCGCCGGCCGGAGTCAACCGGATGCCCCTGCCGATCCGTTCGACGAGGGCGGCGCCGAGCCCGCGTTCGAGTTCTTTGAGTTGTGCGCTGAGCGAGGGCTGCGCCACGTGGCACCGCTCAGCCGCGCGGCCGATGTGGCCTTCTTCGGCCACGGCGACGAGGTATTCGAGCTGGCGAAGCGACGGTCGATACATAGGCACACCCTATTGAATTGAAAGGACCTATGTCCTGGAACTCTGAGGTGGAGATCGTCATGATGAATCTATGACTGCTCCTGAAGATCTCACCACCGCCAACTTTGGACCCCTGCTCGCGATGGCTGGCACGTGGGAAGGCCACGGCGGCGTGGACTTCTCGTACCACCACGCTGAGAAAGAGACGGGTGACACCGGCTACTTCGAACGTGTGACGTTCGGGACGTTCGGACCCGTCGACAACGGCACCCAGCACCTCTACGGCCTCGACTACCGCATGGCTGCGTGGCGCTCGACCGAACTCGACCAGGACCCCTTCCACACCGAGGTCGGCTACTGGCTCTACGACCCCGCCGAGCAGCAGATCATGCGCTGCTTCATGGTGCCGCGCGGGACCGTGGTCATCGCCGGAGGCACGTGCGCCCCCGATGCCCAGACGTTCGACATCGCGGCCGATCTCGGGTCGACCAACTACGGCATCCTCGAGAACAAGTACCTGGGCGCCAACGCGTCGACCGTGGCCTACACCGCCACGATCACGCTCGGCGACGGTGAATGGTCCTACGAAGAGGACAGCGTGTTGAAGATGGCCGGCCGCGACGAGCTGCTGCACCACACCGACCGCAACACCCTTTCCAAGGTCGCCGACGCCTAGTCGTGATCTTCGGGGACCTCGCGTTGCGGTGCCGGGCTCTCGATGAATTCGAGACAGGTGCCATCGAGGTCTCGGAAGAAGGCAGCCCAGAGGCCGTCGATCGGGATCGTCGGTCCCATATCGAGCCAGACCGGGTCGGGGCACTCCACGCCGCTGTGGCGTAGTGCCTCGACTGCGGCATCAGCGCGGTCGACGAGAAATGCCATCCGAAAGATGCCGAGGTGGTTGGCCTCTGCATATGCCGGCTCGTGGTTCGTTCCGGCTCGAAAACGGATCTCGAACTCATCGCCGGGTACGGCGAGGCCCTCCGCCGAGGGTTCGAGCCCGAGCGCGCGGCGATACCACTCGCTCGACGCGGTCACATCGGCGACGTTGATGTCGACACCCAGCAAGCGGACTTCATCGCCGGGTTCGAGTTCGAGCCTCGTGCCGTCGGGGTCGAGGCGCGTGGTCGGACCATCGACCGCTGGTGTGGCGAGTCGGAGCGCGGTCATGCCGAGCGCACCGGGGGCGGTGTGAGGGGTGCCCGTCGGGCTCGGCGTCTTCCATTCGAGGAGGTCGATGACCGGGTTGGCTCGCCCGTCCGACATCATCCACGCGTCCCACTGCGCCGGGCCGTCGATGCCGAATCCTCGGCCGTCTTGCGGCTCGGGGCTGGTGCGCACGAGCGGCGTGAGGCCGATCTCATCCCGGTAGAACGCGACCGATCGTTCCAGGTCGCGGCAGTTGATGTTGCAGTGCTGAACGTGGCGGAGCACTGGTCCTACTCGTCGTCGGTGGAAGTCGTCTGCGAGACCACTTCTCGGAATCCGCCGAGGTCATAGGCGGTCTCGGGGTTGGCCCGCACGAACCCGTCGAGGGCGACAGCGTCGTCACCCACAAGGATTCGCCAGCGGTTCTCTCGGACACCGTCGAGGATCACAGTGGCCGCCTCGGCCGCGGTCATCGGGGCGTTCTTCTCGAACTCGTCGGCCGCAGAGTCCATCATCCACTTCACATCGTCGGTGATCTCCGGATTGTCGCCGTGGCGGATCGAACTGCGCACGATTCCGGTGCCGATGTGGCCCGGCATGACGAGAGACACCCCGACGTGGGGCGCGTGGACCCGCAGATCGATGATGAGCGCTTCCGTGAAGCCTTTCACGGCGAACTTCGCCGAGGAGTAGGCCGTGTGGGGGCGGTCGGGTCCGAGGCTGGCCCAGAAACCGTTGACGCTCGACGTGTTGATCAGGTGGCCTTCGGCGGCCGCGGTGAGTAGGGGGAGGAAGGCCCTGGTGCCCCAGTAGACGCCACCCCAGCAGATGTCGAACGTGCGGTCCCAGCTTTCGCGGCTGCCGTCGAAGAGGCTCCCGCCGCCACTGATGCCGGCGTTGTTGAAGACCAGGTTGACGTGGTCGGTCTCATGCTGCTCCACGACCTCATCTCGAAACTTGAGGATCGCCTCCTCGTCGCCGACGTCGCAGTGGTGGCTGGTGATCTTCACATCGACCGACTCTTCGCGGATCTGCGCCGCGGTGTCGGCCATGTCATCGTCGGACAAGTCGCAGATCGCGACGTCGCAACCCTCGGCAGCGAGCTGGCGGGCGATCTGGCGACCCATGCCACTGGCGCCGCCGGTGATGACGGCGAGTTTCTCGGAGAAGTCCTGCATCGGGCGATCATACGGGCGGCTCCCAAGGGGGACCTAAGCTCCGGCCGATGCCAGATCCCGCTGAGATCCACGACCTGCCCACCCCCAGCCTGCTGGTCGAACGTTCGATCTTCGATGCCAACGTCGCAGCAATGGCCACCGCTCGGCCCGGTGCCGAGCTGCGCCCGCATGTGAAGGCCTTCAAGTCCACAGCGTTGGCAGCAGAGCTTGTTGCCGCCGGCCACTCGAACTTCTGCGCCGCGACGATCCGTGAGATGGAGGGGATGGCCGATGCTGGTCTGGGCACCGACCTCTTGTTGGCCAACCAGGCCCTGGACCTCTCGCGCCTCAGTCGTCTCGTCGATGCCGGGAGTCGGATCACCGTGGCCGTCGACTCTCCTGAGACGATCGCGGCTGCCGTCGAAGCCGGGATCGGTGAGGTGCTCGTCGATGTCAACGTCGGCATGCCCAGGTGTGGCATCGCTGCGGACGGGGCCGGTGCCCTGGCCGACGCGGCGCGCACGGCCGGGCTCGAGGTCCGCGGAGTGATGGGATACGAGGGGCATTTGATGATGGCGGCGGCCGACAAGAAGATCGACGCGGTA
>CALKOE010000196.1 GCA_938091985.1 uncultured Acidimicrobiales bacterium
GAACTCGACCCGCAGGAGTTTCGGCTCGACACGATGGCACCTGATCGCGTCGGGGTGCTGTCCGACCTGTAGTTCAGCGGGCGGCGTCGGCGAAGGTCGTCGCGGCGGGTCGTCGCGATCGATCCCGGCGCAGGAGCCCACGCTGGGCGGCGAAACCCTTCTTCCATTCGTAGCCGTCGACACCCGCGTCGTGGAAGTAGCCCGCGAGGCCGAAGTCGTCTGCGGCCTCGCGCACGTGCTCGAGCGATCGGCCGAGTTGATGCTCGTGCCATGCGTCGTCGTCGGTTGCGACTCCGTGGCCAGCGACGATCAGCTTGTGGTCGGGCAAGGCTTCGTGGGTGCGATGGATCGCCTCGGCGAACTCTCCGGGCTCCGGGACGAAGCCGCTCGCGTCACGCCGTCCGTCCCGAGGCCAGGCATCTATCGCCCCTTCGGGCGTGATGCCGATCGGGTGATCGTGCACGATCCCGACATAGTCGACCCCGTTCACGAAGGCGGGCACCTCCTTGGTGGCTCGGCCGTCGATCTCGAGCACGCCGTTGGCATGGGCCCGCAGCCATGACCCCCACAGCAGGTCGTCCCACCGTTGGCGGGCTTTGCGCGCCTCGCGAGACACGCGCCCGTCGTCATCGGCCAGCGCGTGGACCGGGTCGGCCCGCCACGCGGTCATCACGGGCTGCTTGCCAGAGGAGAGGAGTCGCACGGCTTCGTGCGTGGCCAGCACCGCTCCTTCGACCGCCTCTCGCATGACGACCGCGTCGTTGCGTCCGGGCGGCCGCGAGCCGAGGCCGTAGCCGCGCAAGGCCCAGCCGATCGGGTCGTCGATCGGCACGAAACCGTCGGTGAACTCGTCGAGCTCCTCCGCCATCCGGTCGACGTGGCGGGCCCAGTGTCGGCCGCGTGCATCCGCGTCGCGGTGCCCGCCCTCGTCGTCGAGATACCACCCGGGCAGCGAGGTGTGGTGCAGCGTCAGCCAATTGCGGAGTCCGGCATCGCGAGCGTTGGAGAGGATGTCGCGGTACTGGTCGAGCGCGTCGCTGTCGAACTTTCCTTCGGCCGGCTCGACTCGCGCCCACTCGATCGTGATGCGCCAGTCGGTGCACCCGAGCGCGGCGAACTGAGCGAGATCGTCGCGGTAGTCCTTGTGGATGCCATAGCCGTCACCAGAGGGGGGCGCGAGCTTGTCGCGTTCCCACTCCGACCAGTCGGCTGTGGGGGCCACACCCTCGGCCGAGACCGATGATGATGTGACCCCCCACCGAAACTCAGCGGTTGGTGAAGACACCGGCGTCGAAGACCACGCGATCGCCCACTCGGGTCTGGAACAACGTCTGATCACCCTCGTTCCACATGTGGACGTCGAGCTGCTCGCCCGGCATCACCGGTGACTTGAATCGGCCACCCATCGAGCCGAACGCGTCGGGATCGCTGTCGCAGAGACCGTGGAGCAGGGCGCGCCCGGTGAAACCGAAGGTGCAGAGGCCGTGAAGGATCGGCTTGTCGAAGCCGGCCATCGCCGCGAACGAGGGGTCGGAGTGCAGCGGGTTACGGTCGCCGTTGAGGCGATAGAGCAAGGCTTGGTCGTCGCGGGTTGTGTAGCTGATGACCTGGTCGGCGTCGCGCTCGGGGAGGGCCCACGTGCTTGCCTCGCCGCGGTCGCCACCCCATCCGCCTTCGCCGGAGATGAACAGGCCGTTGCGGCTCGTCCAGAGCGGGTTGCCATCGGCATCGGACACGGTCGATTCCAACCGGACCAGCGCAGCTTTCCCCTTGTCGAGGATTTGGGCGACGCGGCCCTTGCCGACGGCCGTTCCCTCAGCCGGGACGGTCTTGTGAATCTGGATGAACTGTTCGCCGTGGAGCAGCGCGGCGAGGTTGAAGTCGCCGAACGCCGGCATACCGCCGGAACCCATGACGACGACCTGCGTCGGCAGCGCCTTCTGCGGGGTGTCCTTCGTGTTCTCGGTGGTGAACTCCAACTCGAACCCGGTCGGGTCGGTGACGCCGGCGCCCACGCCGAGCGCGTAGAGCAGGCTGTCCTTCGATGTCCAGCTGATCTCTGCTGGTTCGCTGGTGTTGCCAACGGCGTCAGGATTGATGGGCATTGCGGTTCTCCCTTGGGTGAGAAATCGGGTCAGTTGATCGGCGCGGCGAGCGTCGCCATCGCCATGGAGGTGATGCGGTCTTCGAGAAGGCCATCGTCGTTCAGGTCGGCGGTCGTCGTCGCCGAGATCATGCCGATCGCGCCGGCAACGAGAATGCGTGCCTGGTCTGCGGTCAGCTCGGGGCGGACCTTGCGGAGTTCGTCGCTCCACTCGCTCGTCCAGGCTCGGAGGCGACGTCCCATCGGCGCCCGTCGTGTCGACGAGAGATGACGGGCCTCGCTGGTCCAAACGCTGATGAGCGCGCTGCGCTCGAGGGCCACCTTCGCGTAGGCCCTTACGTAGCCGTCGAGAACCGAGGTGGGGCCACTGCCGGTGGCGCGTGCGGTGAGGTTGGCTTCGTGGACCTCGTCGGCTGCGAGCTGGATCGCTTCGAGAAGGATCTCTTCCTTCGACGAGAAGTGGCGATAGATCGCCGGCCCGCTCACGTCGACGGCCTTACCGATGTCATCGACCCCGGTGGCGGGGTAGCCCCGCTCGTGGAAGAGCTGGATCGCAGCCTCGAG
This sequence comes from uncultured Acidimicrobiales bacterium, assembly GCA_938091985.1. Classification (GTDB taxonomy): domain Bacteria; phylum Actinomycetota; class Acidimicrobiia; order Acidimicrobiales; family Aldehydirespiratoraceae; genus JAJRXC01. The sequence goes on from CALKOE010000196.1 coordinate 2,669, forward strand.
GATCAGCGCGCGGCGATTCGACGGACGTCGTGTTGACGTGTCGGTGTCGAGATCGCGGGCGGCTTCGGACATGGTTAGTGAACGTTAACAAGATGGAAGGTCCGCGAGCACGCCGGCGGGAGCGGCGATCACCGGTAGGCGGCGCGAACACGCAGCGAGTTAGGGTCGCTCCATGGTCATTCGCCGTCGCCGTCGTCAACGCCGTCAGCCGCCCCACTTCACGTATTCGCGTTGGGACGGGACGCAGACGGGGTTCCAGGTCGACGCGGATCATCTGTTCGATGAGATGGCAGACGATCTGCTCTATCACGGCGACGTCAACAATGCCCTGCGGCAAATGATGCAGGGCGGCATGACGGATCGCGACGGTCGCCAAATGGAGGGCATCCGAGAGAT
>CALKOE010000197.1 GCA_938091985.1 uncultured Acidimicrobiales bacterium
GGAACGCCGCCTCCTCGACCACCTGGCTGAGGGTCTCACGAACCGGCAGGTGGCGGAACGGATGAACCTCGCCGAGACGACGGTGAAGAACTATGTGTCGAACCTTCTCCGCAAGCTGCACATGAGCAGCCGCACCGAGGCCGCCGTCTTCGTCACCAACTTGCGGGCCGAGCAAGCCCGCCCGAGCCGAATCGGCTCCGTACCCGTCTAGCCCTGCTGATCGTGGCGGCGACCGCGGCGTTGCGCACTCTGGGCGAGCGCATCCTCTGCCACCTCGTGATGCTGGCGGAAGCCGGAGATGAATGCCTGGGCGGTGGCGGCAAAGGGGAGCGCGAGGAGTGCGCCCACCACGCCGAGTAGGGCTGCGCCGGCGAGAACTGCGCCGAACGCGACCGCAACGTGGATCTCCATGGTCTGGGCCGTGACCCTCGGCGCAAACAGGTAATTCTCGACCTGTTGGTAGACGACGATGACGATGAAGACGGCGAGCCCCTTCTTCGGATCGTCGAGCAGGCCGATCACCACCGGCAACGCGCCGGCGAAGTAGGTGCCGATCACCGGAATGAACTGAGAGATCACGCCGACCCAGAGCGCAAGCGGTAATGGGAACGGGAGATCGATGATCTCGAACGCGATCCAATGGGCGGCAGCGGACAAGACCGCAAGAATTCCGCGGGAGTAGATGTAGCCACCGGTCTTCTGAATGGCGAGATCCCACACGTCGAGCACCATCTTCTGGCGTTGTGGCTCGAGGAATGAACACACCGTGCGCCGCAGTTTCGGCCCCTCGGCCACGAGATAGAAGGTGAAGAGGGCAATCGTGAACGCTTGGAACACGATATTGAGCAAGGTCGTGCCGAGATTGACCAGATCGTCGGCGAACGTGGTCGCAAGGTCGGCAGCGCGGCCGTCCTCGACGAATTCTTGTTGGAGCTTGCCGAGGTCGATGTCTTCGTCGATGTTCTCCTGAAGCCACACCTCCGCGTCTTCGATCAGCGTCGGCGCGTCCTCGATGAAATCGTTGATCTGGGTGGCGAGCGCCGTGCCGATCGCTGCGGAGAAGCCAGCCAACGCAACGAGCAGCAGCACGTAGACGATCCAGACACCTGCGCCGCGGCGCAGGCCGTGGCGCTCCATGCGGTTGACGGCCGGTTCGATGGCGAAGCTGAGAAACAGCGAAATCAAGAAGACGATGAAGAGCGATCGCAACGATCGCACCATGCCGGTGCCGACATACACCGTCACCCAGCCGAGCCAGAAGAGCGCGATGGCCTTCACAATCCATCTCGGCACAGAATTGGCACTCAACCAGGTGGTATCTGTACCGTTTCCAGTCTCACTTGGGGCGTCGGGCGGCATCGAGCGGACGCTACTTTGCCCACCTGAAAGACTCGGGGATGCCGGTTGGTGTGGGGGCTCACCCCCGATAGCATCGTGTCCTTGTGCGGTGAGCCAACCCTCGGGTAGGCCCCCTTCACTGGAATCGACGTCGGCGAAGGCCTCCGGGAACCGTGCCGCAAAACCGAACGAACGCTCCGCCGGGCCTGCCCGAGCGGAGTGTTCGCGTGAACCACCGCATCGGCTCGCTGATGCTAAGGACGAGGAAGCAATCATGGCCACCAAGGCGATCGTCGGCGAGAAAGTCGGCATGACGCAGGTCTGGGACGAGGACAACCGTGTCGTCCCGGTCACCGTGCTGCGCGTGTCCGCGTGCCGTGTCGTGCAGGTCAAGACGCCAGAACACGACGGCTACAGCGCCATCCAGGTCACGCTCGGCGTGAAGGATGCGGGCAAGCTCAACCGACCCGAAGCGGGTCACTTCGACAAGGCCGGCGTCGATGCCGGCCGCAAGCTCGTCGAGCTCCGGCTCGACGACGTGTCGGAGTTCACGGTTGGACAAGAAATTGCCGTCGACCTGCTGGAGCAGGGCGAGCGTGTTGATGTCACCGCTGTGTCGAGAGGCAAAGGCTTTGCCGGCGCCATGAAGCGTCACGGCTTCGGCGGCGCACCTGCCTCTCACGGTGCGCACAAGAACCACCGCAAGCCCGGTGCCATCGGGCAATGCGCCACACCATCTCGCGTGTTCAAGGGCAAGAAGCTCCCGGGCCGCATGGGCAACGAGAAGGTCACCACTCTCAACCTCGAGGTCGTCAAGAGCGATCCCGAGGCCGGCGTGCTGCTGGTTCGGGGCTCGGTCCCCGGTCCACGAGGCGGCACCGTCGTCATCCGCGACGCAGTGAAGGGGGCCTGACATGGCGTCCATCGACATCAAGACCCAGACCGGCGGCAGCGCTGGCTCCGCCGACTTGGTCGACGAGATCTTCGGCATCGAGCCCAACATCCCCGTCATGCATCAGGTCGTCACCGCCCAGCTCGCTGCAAAGCGCCAGGTCACGCACTCCACCAAGACCCGTTCCGAGGTTCGTGGTGGCGGTGCCAAGCCGTGGCGCCAAAAGGGCACCGGCCGTGCCCGTGCCGGTTCGTCCAACTCGCCGATCTGGCGTGGTGGCGGCATCGCCCACGGACCCAAGCCGCGTGACTACAGCCAGAAGACGCCCAAGAAGATGGTGAAGCTCGCCTTGCGCAGTGCACTTTCCGATCGGGCGAGCGAGGGCAACGTCATCGTGGTTGAGGCCTGGAGCTTCGACGCCCCGAAGACCAAGGACGCCGTTGCGGCGCTCTCGGCGATCGGTGCCGAAGGCAAGGTGCTCATGGTGCTCGGCGATGCCGACGAGGCCGCCTACAAGAGCTTCCGCAACCTCACCAACGTGCACTGTCTGCACCAGGGTGAGCTCAACACCTACGACGTGCTCGACAGCGATGTCGTCGTCTTTACCCAGGCAACGCTTCCGGGTGCGGCATCCGCCGAATCGGCCGACTCCTCCGAAGGAGGCGAGTGAGATGAAGGATCATCGCGACGTCATCATCCGTCCCGTTGTCTCTGAGAAGTCCTACGGTCTCCTCGAAGAAAACGTCTACACCTTCGTGGTCGCCCCGAGCGCCTCGAAGCCCGAGATCCGCGATGCGGTCGAGTCGATCTTCGACGTCTCGGTGCTGAAGGTGAACACCCTCAACCGCAAGGGCAAGCGCAAGCGCAACCGCCGCACCGGAGGCTTCGGCACGAAGTCCGGGCAAAAGCGGGCCCTCGTCACCCTCGCCGAGGGTGACTCGATCGATCTGTCCGAGGCGTAAGTCATGGCTATTCGCAAGCGCAAGCCGACAAGTCCGGGCCGTCGTTTCCAGACGTCGTCCGACTTCTCGGAGATCACCTCGACCACTCCCGAGCGCAGTCTCGTCAAGGGTGAGTCGAAGTCCGGTGGTCGCAACAACCACGGTCGCAAGACCAGTCGTCACCGCGGTGGCGGCCACAAGCAGAAGTACCGCACGATCGACTTCAACCGCACCAAGGACGGCGTGCCGGCCACGGTTGCGACGATCGAGTACGACCCGAACCGCACCTGCAACATCGCCTTGCTGCACTACCACGACGGCGAGAAGCGATACATCCTCGCCCCTCGTGACCTCGAGGTCGGCGACAAGCTTCAGTCCGGTCAGGGCGCCGAGATTCGCCCGGGCAACAGCCTGCCGCTTCGCTTCATCCCCGTCGGTACGGTCCTCCACAACGTGGAGCTCAAGGCCGGCGCCGGCGCCAAGATGGGCCGCTCTGCCGGAACCTCGATTCAGCTGGTTGCGAAGGAAGGCGAGTTCGCCACCCTTCGTCTGCCCAGCACCGAGATGCGGCGAGTGCCGATCGACTGCCGGGCAACCATCGGCGAGGTCGGCAACAGCCAGCATGAACTCGTGAAGATCGGCAAGGCCGGCCGCAACCGCTGGAAGGGCAAGCGCCCGCAGAGCCGCGGTGTTGCGATGAACCCCGTCGATCACCCGCTCGGTGGTGGCGAGGGTCGCAGCTCCGGTGGTCGTCACCCGACGAGCCCCTGGGGCAAGCCGGAAGGTCGCACCCGTAAGAAGAACAAGGCGAGCGACAAGTACATCGTCCGCCGCCGCACCAAGAAGGGACGTCG
>CALKOE010000198.1 GCA_938091985.1 uncultured Acidimicrobiales bacterium
TATGAAGGAGCTCGTCGAGGCGGACCAGCCGTTCGTGCGTCATGAGTTGACCTCCGACGCGGCGGTCGACTTCTTCGCGGACGAGCCGTTCAAGGCCGAGATCATCCAGCGCGTGCGCGAAGGAGCGGTCTCCGGCGACGACAAGGGCGAGGTGAGTGGCGAGTCGATCAGCTACTACGCCAACGGCGACATCGAGGCGCCGGGCACATTCCGCGACATGTGCACCGGACCCCACGTGCCGAGCACTGGCCGTCTCGCGCACTTCAAGCTCCAATCGGTCGCCGGCGCCTACTGGCGCGGCGATGTCTCTCGCCCGATGTTGCAGCGCATCTACGGCACTGCATGGGACTCCAAGAAGGCGTTGAAGACCCATCTGCAGATGTTGGCCGAGGCCGAAAAGCGCGATCATCGCCGCCTCGCGCAGGAACTCGATCTGGTGAGCTGGCCCGACGAACTCGGGCCGGGGCTCGCGGTCTGGCACCCCAAGGGCGCCATGATCCGAAAGCTCATGGAGGACTACTCCCGCGAGCGTCACGAGAATGGTGGCTACGACTTCGTTGTCTCGCCCCACATCGCGAAGTCGGTGCTCTGGGAGACTTCCGGGCACCTCGACTTCTACGCCGACGGCATGTATCCGCCCATGGAGATGGACGGGGCGACCTACTACCCGAAGCCGATGAACTGTCCGTTCCACGTGATGGTCTACCGGTCGAGCCAGCGCAGCTATCGCGACCTTCCGCTTCGTCTCTTCGAGCTCGGCGCGGTGTATCGCTATGAGCTTTCGGGTGCGATCCACGGTCTCATGCGCAGCCGAGGGTTCACCCAGGACGACAGCCACATCTTCTGCACCCGCGAAGACATCGACGCCGAGCTCTCTTCGCTGCTCGACTTCGTTTTGAGCGTGCTGCGGGCGTTCGGCTTCGACGACTTCCAGGCGAAGCTCTCCACCCGCCCGCTCGAGAAGTCGGTGGGTGAAGACGAACTCTGGGACCAGGCAACCGACGGTCTGCGGCGAGCGCTCGACGACCACGGCCTCGACTTCGTCGTCGACGAGGGTGGTGGCGCGTTCTACGGACCGAAGATCGATGTCGACATCAAGGACGCGATCGGTCGTTCCTGGCAGCTGTCGACCATTCAGCTCGACTTCACCCTTCCTGAGCGGTTCGGTCTCGAATACATCGCCAGCGACGGCAGCCGCAAGCAGCCGGTGATGATCCACCGCGCCCTCTTCGGCTCCGTCGAACGATTCTTCGGCGTGCTCATCGAGCACTTCGCCGGAGCGTTCCCCGCCTGGCTCGCTCCGGTCCAGGTGCGCCTCCTTCCCGTCGCTGAAGTCCACGACGACCACGCCTACGCGGTCGCTGCTCGCCTCAAAGAACAGGGCTTTCGAGTCGATGTCGTCGCCGCAGCCGAACCGCTCGGCAAGCGGGTGCGCAACGGCAAGGTCGAGAAGCTGCCGTATGTGCTCGTGGTCGGCGACGACGACGTGGCCAACGACACCGTGGGCGTCAACAAGCGCGGCGAGGACAAGCCGGAGCGCGATGTGACTGTCGACGCGTTCATCGAGCGGCTCGGCGCCGAGGTGGAAGCGAAAGCCTGATGGTCGAGCACCTCTGGGCTGGGTGGCGGATGCCCTACATCCGTTCCACCCCGGAGGATCAGCCCGTCACGATTCCGGATGGAATGACTCTCTTCGAGGCGATCCTCCACAGTGGTCAGCCTGACGACGAGACCTACATCCTCTGGCGCGGCGAGCACTCGTTTGCCCTGCTCAACGCATATCCCTACACCTCCGGCCATGTCATGGTGCTGCCCCGGCGGGGGGTTCCGCTGCTGAGCGATCTCACCGCCGACGAACACCGCGAGCTCTGGGAGGGTGTGCGGCTCGCCACGATGGCGATCACCGCTGCCTATGAGCCACAGGGAATGAACGTGGGAGCCAATCTCGGGCGGGGTGCGGGCGCGGGCTTTCCCGACCATCTCCACGTCCACGTTCTGCCTCGGTGGGAGGGCGACACGAACTTCATGACCTCGGTTGCCAACGTCCGGGTGATGCCAGAAGCGTTGCACGACTCCTGGCTACGTATCCGTGACGCGTGGCCCGTAGCCTGATCGTCGTGAACGCCAACCCCGTAGAGGGCACAGACGACATCTCACCGGAAGAGGTCCGCGACGCGCTCCCGGCCGACCTCGACACCACCGCGATCGAGACGCCCTACCTGTTCCCCAACAACAGCCGGCGGCGGATTCCCGGCGTCCTCTACATCCTGATCGGCATCGGCTGTATCGCACTGCGCGCTTCCGCAGGCGACGGCGCAGTGCTCGTCAACGGCGGAGTCACCGTGGCCGGCATCGCGCTGATCGTGATCGGCCTCTACCACCTTCAGGGCGGCTGGGATCTGACGTTCGATGAAGAGCACGCCCTTCAGGCCGCAACTCGCCAGGTCGGTTTCCCGATCGGTCATGCATCGGCGCAGTTGGGCTGGCGGGGCTTTCGGAGCCGTCCGACGTGGCGCATCCTTCTCTACTCGAACGAACCGTCGCCCGAACAGCGCGGACTCGTGCTCGTCGATGGGATCGATGGCGAGATCATCGATCACTTCATCGAGAAGAACCCCGAAGACTGGACAGGGCTGACTCAAGCCTGAGGGCCCCGCTGCTACCCTGGGTGCGTTCTCGAGGAGTACTCATGTTCGACGGAAACTGGCGTGCAACGGTCGACAAGGGCCTCATGCCCATCGGTCACAGTCTGCGCCGCACCGGCATCACCGCCGATGTCATCACGGTCATCGGCATTGCCATGGCCACGGTTGCGGCACTCACGATCGGCGCGGGCTACACCCGCGTCGGATTCTTGTTCCTCCTGCTCACGGGCATCCCTGATGCGCTCGATGGCGCCGTAGCCCGCGCGTCCGGCACCGGATCCGACCGTGGCGCCTTCTTCGATTCGGTCTCCGACCGTCTGACCGACGGCCTGCTCTTCGGTGGCGTCGCCTGGTACCTCGCCAGCAACGAGCCGGGTCGCATCATGATGCTGCCGGTGGCGATCATGGGTCTGGCGATGTTCATCTCCTACCAGCGCGCCAAGGCCGAGTCGCTCGGCTACGACGCCAAGGGCGGGATCATGGAGCGGGCCGAGCGCATCATCGTGCTCGCCCTCGCCTTGCTGTTCGCCGAGTACCTGATCCCCATTCTGTGGGTCATGTTGGTGCTCACCGCGATCACCGCTGTCCAGCGTTTCGTGAAGGTGTGGCGTCAGGCCTCGCAGGATCGTCCGTTGCCGGCTCGTCGCCAACGGCGTCAGCCCCGAGCGCGCCGCCGCTCCGCAGAGTCGGTGTGGCGTGAGCGCATGCGCGAGCGCCGGGCTCTGCGCGACGGCTGAGACCGGCCGACACAGTGCCGTCGGTCTCCGCCTATCGGGCGGGGTCATTTCTTGCTCGCCATCTCCCGGCGGCCGCCGGCACGACTGCGTCGCGGCTGATTGGCGGCGGCATGGCGGCATCGCCGCAGCGTCGCCGGATCGTTGCCCGCAACTTGTCGCGCGTGCTCGGTCGAGAGCTCAACGCAGTGGAAGAACGACGTCGAGTCGCTCAGTCGTTTGAGTGGTACGCCCGCTACTACCACGAGAGCTTTCGTCTCCCTGATCTGTCGGCCGAGGAGATCGATCGCGATTTCGGGTACGAGGGCTTCGGCCAGATCGAGGCCGCATGCGCGAGCGGGCAGGGTCCGATCCTGGCGCTGCCGCACCTCGGCACCTGGGAATGGGCGGCGTTCTGGCTCGCGCTCGTGCCGAAGTACAAGATCACGGCCGTCGTCGAGCCGCTGGAGCCCCCCGAGTTGTTCGAGTGGTTCGCCAGCTTTCGGGAGTCGCTGGGCATGAACATCGTGCCGCTCGGCCCCGCGGCCGGAAAGGCCAGCATCAATGCGCTGAACAACGGTGAAGTCCTCTGCCTCGTTGCTGATCGCGACCTGCAGGGCAACGGCATACCCGTCGATTTCTTCGGCGAGCGAACGACGCTCCCTGCGGGCCCCGCCACGCTGGCATTGCGAACAGGTTCGCCACTCCTGCCCACAGCGGTCTACTGGCGCGACGGCGGTCGCTGGGGCCATGTCATGCCCGCCCTCGACACGGAGCGACGGGGAAAGCTTCGCGAC
>CALKOE010000199.1 GCA_938091985.1 uncultured Acidimicrobiales bacterium
CAGTGAATCCAACGGCTCCAATGGCTGCGGAGATGAGCAGCTCTCGGGTGTTCTCGTTGGCGACGAATGCGAGCATCGCCACGGCGACCATCATCGCCGGAGCAAAGGTGCTCGGGAGAAGGAGCGCCACGGCGACGCACCAGACCATGTCGATGACCGTCGCGACCGCCAGCACGCGGTCCGGGTCGACCAACCGGCGGATGATGAACGAACCGGCCGGAATCGGGCCGACGAGCAATGCAGCGATCGCAAATCGGGCATCGCCGAGGCTAGTCAGCAGCGCAGCGGTGATCCCCAAGCCAACCGCCGAGATCGCCCGAATCCAGACGACGCGCACGACAAGCGCAGGGTCCCAGCGGGATTCCAGCTCGAGTCCAGGCGCGGTCGTCACCACATCCCATCGGCACTGTTGGCACTGGCATGAATGGTCGGGTGGGCACGATGCCAAAGCCCGGGCATGCTGGGACGGTGGAGCAGCTGATCTGGGAAAGCGAACCGAGCCGAGATCTGCGCAGCCCGATCCTCGTGACGGCGTGGGACGGCTTGTTCGATGTGGGCGGCGCCGCCACTGGTGCCATCGAGGCGCTTCGCAGCAGCGATGCCACGAAGGTCGGCTACATCGACGCCGATGAGTTCTTCGACTTCAACGAGCGGCGACCTCACGTGCGCCTCGATGCCGACGGCCGCAGAGAGATCGTGTGGCCCCACAACGACATCTACGCGCTTCCGCTCGATGACCGCGACCGCGACCTTGTGCTCATGGATGGAGTCGAACCCCATCTTCGCTGGCGAACGTTCGTCGATACCGTCGTGGAAGTCGTCCACCGATTCGATGTGAAGATGGTGATCACCCTCGGCGCCATGATCGCCGAGACTCCCCATACGCGACCGCCGTCGATCACGGGCAGCACCACCGATGCCTCGCTTGCCGAACTGATGCGCCTCGACCGGCCGTCGTACCAAGGACCGACCGGGGTCGTCGGTGCGCTCCACGAGTACCTCGACCGGATCGGGGTTCCCGCGGTTTCCTTGCGGGCGAGCGTGCCGCACTACGTCGCCGGCGCACCGAATCCCAAAGCCTCACGAGCCCTGCTCGAGCGATTCGAACGCGTCACCGGACTCCCCACGCGTTGGTCCGACCTCGACGGCGAGGCCCGCGACTGGGAGGTCCGCGTCAACGAGGCAATGGCCGACGACGACGACATCACGCACTACGTCCGCCGGCTCGAGGAGCGCTACGACGCTCGCACGGCCTCGTCGATCCCCAATGCCGATGATCTCGCCGCAGAGTTCGAACGCTTCCTTCGCCAGCACGACGACGACTGACCTACGCTCGTCGCCATGACTGACCTCAACAGCACCGGGACCGAAGCCGTTCATCTCGGCGAAGACGAAATCCCTTGGGTCTCAGCCGGCGCCGGCGTCGAGATCAAACTCGTCCAGGCCGACATCGAGCTCGGGCTCTGGATCGTGCGAAATCGCTTCGCGCCCGGCTCGGTGGTGCAAAAGCACAAACACACCGGCCAGGTGTTCGGCTACACGCTGACCGGAGCCTGGAAGTACGCCGAGTACCCCTACGTCAACCGGGCAGGGTCGTTCCTGTTCGAGCCGGCAGGTTCGGAACACACCCTCACGGTGCTCGACGACAACACCGAGCTCACCGATGTCTGGTTCCAGATCTACGGCGCCAACCTCAACCTCGATGCCGACGGCAACGTCGAGTCGATTACCGATGCAGGCGGCATCTATGCCGCCTACATGGCGCTGTGCGAGTCGCAGGGACTCGGCCGGCCCAACGTGTTGACCTGAGCCACTTCCTGCTCACCTTCGCTGCCCCCTCGGCGGACTACGAGACGTTGTCGGCCGAATTGTGGGCTCGTGGCGCCGTCGGCGTCGAAGAACTCGATGCCGGGCTTCGTGCCGCGTTCACCGACCAGGCGATGGCGACAAGTGCGCTCGAGGGGATCGGCCGTGGCGGCTCGATCGAGGAGTTCGACGATTCGTTCGGGCTCGACGCAGCGCGAGACCTCCTCGAGGTGGAGATCGCGGGTCGCTTCGCCATCCATCCGCCCTGGCTCACGCCACCGACGGGCCTGATCGGCATCGAGATCGACCCCGGTCATGCCTTCGGTTCTGGCTCTCACCCGAGCACTCGGCTCGCCCTTCAGCTCCTGGGCCACGAAACACCGCGTCGCGTCTTCGACATCGGATGTGGCACCGGTGTGCTCTCGATCGGGGCCGCCCACCTCGGGGCGACCGTGACGGCGGTCGACACCGACCCCGCTGCGATCGAGGCGACAACCGACAACGCGGCCCGCAACGGCGTGGGCGCTCAGATCACGGCCCAGCTGGGTTCGTCTGCACATGCGGTCGAGGCGTGCGACCTCGTCCTCATCAACGTCACCATCGACGTGCACGAGGCACTCGCTCCGGCCCTGTCCCCCGCCCATCACCGGCTGATCGTTGCCGGAATCCTCGGCGAAGGGCAGCTGGACCGCTGCGCGGCGGCGTATCGGGCGGTCGTCGTCGATCAATGCGACCACGAGGGCTGGATGGCCGCCGTGCTCACTCGCTCCTAGGCTCACGCAATGGCACGAATCGATGTTCCCGAGGGCAACGGACTCGAGCGCGAGCGGCTGCTCATGATGCAGCCCGACGTCGCGATCGGTATGGGCGCCTACGCCCAAGCCGTCTATGAGAAGACATCGCTTCCTGCGCGAGAACGAGAGATCGCCCGACTGCGGGTGGCCGTGGCGAATGGCTGCCCAGTGTGTCTCAACACCCGCTCACCCAAAGCCGAGGCCGAGGGGCTCGGCGAGGCCGGGGTCCAAGACGTGATCGCATGCTCGATCGGGCAAGCACCCGCCATCGAGGGACTCAGCGATCGGGAGCGGCTCGCCGGCGAGTTCGCCGACCGGTTCGCCACCGACCACCACTCGATCGACGACACCTTCATGGCGGAGATCAAGACCCACTTCTCCGATATCGAGATCATCGAGCTCACTGCGCTCTGCGCGATGACGGTGGGCAACGGCCGATTCATGACCGTGCTCGACATCGCCGCCGATGACGATGGCTTCTACCTCCTCCCCGAGGGCGACTGACGCTCCGAATGACCGACCTGATCGAGTCGACCGACGGAGTGCAGGTTGCGCTGCACGACTTGGGCGGCAACGGACCCCCGCTGCTCTTCCTTCACGCCACCGGATTTCACGGCCGCTGCTACACCCAGATCGCCAACCAGCTCCACGATCACTTCCACGTGTGGGCGCCCGACCTGCGCGGTCACGGCGACACCGTCACCCCTGATATGGCCCTCCCCTGGGCCGGCATGGTCGACGACGCCCTTGCCGTGATCGACCACCTCGAACTCGACGAGCCAGTGCGAGCCTGTGGCCATTCGATGGGTGGTGCGACCGTGGTGGCCACCGAGATCCGCCGCCCTGGCACCATTCGGGCTGCCTGGTTGTTCGAGCCGATCATCTTCCCCGACGAGCACCGCACCGCCACTCGCGAGAACCCGCTCGCCACTGGAGCACGGCGAAGGCGCACCGACTTCTCGTCGATCGACGAGGTCATCGACCGCTACACCGGGCGCGGGCCCTTCACCAACGTCGAACCCGCTGCGCTGCGGGACTATGTGGTCCACGGGTTTCGCGACACACCCGACGGGGTGACGCTGAAGACCACCGGCGAGAACGAGGCCCGAACGTTCGAGGGCCTCGACGTCGGGGTCTTCGGTCGTCTCGGCGAGGTCGAGATCCCGATCACGGTGGTCGGCTCGGGCGACGGTGCTCCACCCGCGATGGTCGCGCCCGCCGTCGCTCAGGCGCTGCCCAACGGCGTGCTCACCCCGTGGCCGGATCGCAGCCATTTCGGACCGTTCGAAGACACCGGTCGCGCCGCCGCCGAGATTCTCGCCGCGCTCGCCTGAGAGCCACACAGATAGGTTGAGCCGATGGACGCACGCGAGTGGTTGGGCCTCGAATCGACCCACAATCCGATGCGGTGGATTCTCCCGATCACACCGAAGATCAGCGTCGGCTCCCGCTTCTTGTTCGGCGGCGCCGCCCTCGGTGCGGCGATCGCAGCGCTCGAAGGCACCACCGACCGCCCCGTCGTGTGGGCCACGGCGCAGTACCTCTCGTTCGCCCCCGTCGGATCGGTCATGGATCTCGATGTCCACGTCTCGGTGAGCAGTCGATTCACGTCGCAAGCCCGCGTCATCGGCCACGTTGGTGACAACGAGGTGATCGCAGTCACGGCGGCTCTCGGCCGTCGTGAGCTCGACATCGAGCGAGAGTTTCCGACGATGCCGCCGGTGCTCGCCCCGTCCGACTGCCGCCCGCGCGATCGCCACTACGAGGAAGAGAGCCTCGGGCAGTACATGGATCAGTTGCTCGCCAAGTCGCCCGACGGTCAGGCCGCCGGCGGACCGACCGGCCACGGAGAGGGCCGGGTCTGCATGTGGGCTCGACCACCGGAGGCCTTCGAGCCGTCGGCCACCACCCTGGCGGTCCTCGGTGATTGGGTGCCGATGGGCATCGGCATCACATCAGGAGAGGCGCTCTCGAGCAACAGTCTCGACAACACGCTTCGCGTGCTCGATGTGCATCCGACAGAGTGGTATCTGCTCGAAATCGAAACGGCCGGGATCCGACACGGGTTCGGCCACGGCCAGATTCGGATCTGGGGTGACGACGGCCGACTGCAGGCCATCGCGAGCCAGTCGGTGGTCACTCGGCGGCGCAAGTCGAAGGTCGCGCACGACGCGAAGAAGCTGTGAGCGCCGACCCCCGGATCGCGATCATCGGTGCCGGCATCGGCGGGATCGGCGCCGCCATCAAGCTCCGAGAAGCCGGATTTCACAACTTCGAGATCATCGAGAAGTCCGATGACTTCGGTGGCACATGGCTTGACAATTCCTACCCCGGCGCCTCGTGTGATGTGCCTGCGCACCTCTACACGCTGTCGTTCGAGCCCAACCCCGACTGGACGGAGACGTTCGCCGGCCAGCCCGAGATTCTGGCCCACGTCCAGGCCACCGCCGAGAAGCATGGACTTCGCGAGGTCACCCGGTTCGGCACCGAGATCGCCGCAGCCGTCTGGGATCACCGCTCCCGGGAGTGGGCACTCACCACCACGGAAGGCGACGAGATCGGTGCCGCCGTCGTGATCTCGGGGCTCGGACAGCTGAACCGACCGAGCGTCCCCTCGCTCCCCGGCCTCGAATCCTTCGAGGGCACAACGTTCCACTCCGCTCGCTGGAACCACGACCACGACCTCACGGGGCGGCGAGTGGCGGTTGTGGGCACCGGCGCCTCGGCCGTGCAGTTCGTGCCCGAGATCGTGGAGAAGGTCGAGCAGCTCGACCTGTTTCAACGATCCGCCAACTGGGTCATGCCACGGGAGAATCCACCGATCACTCCGAAGCGTCGACGTCGACTCCGTCGTGTTCCAGGCCTACGGCGACTGCACCGACTCGGGATCTACCTGCGGTTCGAGATGCTCGTGAATCAGGTCTTCAACAGCGGGTCGCTGGCCAACAAGAAGGCCACGGAGCAGGGGCTCAAGTACCTCGCTGAGGTCGTCCCCGACGAGCAGCTCCGGGCAACTCTCACACCCGACTACCCGATGGGTTGCACCAGAATTCTGGGCCACAGCTCCTGGTATCCCGCGCTGCAGCGCGACAACGTCGAGGTCGTCACGACGGGAATCCGT
>CALKOE010000200.1 GCA_938091985.1 uncultured Acidimicrobiales bacterium
GCGGCTGGTTGGCGATCATGAAGAGCGCCACGATCAGGAGGCCGAGGCCAGGGCCGACGACGAACCACGGCAATCGGTCGGGCAACAGGTCGTACATGGGAAGCGACCCTAGAGCGGGGTGGTCGCCGCCGGCTCAATGGACGATTACCGGCTTCAAATGTCCGGATATTTGCGACCGTAGACTCTCCCCCGATGAGCACAAGCAGCCCCACCGTCGGTGATCTCGCTCCCGAGGTCACCCTCGTCGACCGCGACGGCACCCCGTGGCGGCTCGCCGAGCAGCGGGGTCACACCGTCGTCGCCATCTTTCATCGTCACATCCATTGACTCCCGTGTGCCGCACACGCCGTCGCCGTGCGCGACCGCATCCATGAACTCGAAAGCAAGGAGCTCGGAAGTGGTGCCCTCGTCGCCCTGATCACCTTCACCGACGAGGGCTCGCTCGAGGCCTACGAGGCGCATCACGACCTCGGATTCGCCCTACTGCGCGACCCCGACCGAGCGGCCTACCGAGCATTCGGACTCGGGCGCGGGTCGCTCGCGCGAGTGTGGGGACTGCGGGCCGCTCGCCGCTACGCCCAGCTCATTCGCGTCGGCGGCTGGCGAAGGTTGCATCGCCCGACCGAAGACACTCGCCAACTCGGCGGCGACTTCGTGATCGACCCGGCGGGCCGACTCTCGTGGTCGTACCGGGGCGCCGGACCCGACGACCGGCCGACCGTTGACGAGATCGTGGCGGCGGTCGAACAGGCCAACCGGCACTGACCTACGACTCCAAGCCGGCCCGCTCGCGGACTTCCGCCTCGGTCGCGGGGCCAAACGAGCCGAGCTCGTGCACCGGGTTGTCGGGATCGAGCGCGGCCAACGGATCGCGCAGGTCATCGATGTAGCCGAGCGCGTAGGCGCCCATCCGATACCCCATCAGTCGCTGCAGCGGCTCGGGGAATGCGGCCGCCGTCTCGAACGGCACCGACAGGTACTGATTCTCCTCCTGGCGGAGGAAGCTCACGTTGTAGGTGATGTTGATCGCTCGCCGGTGCGCATCGGTCGTGTTGGGACCACCACCGTGGTACACCGAGCCGCTGTAGAAGAGGACCGATCCCCGTCCCATCTCGGCAGGAACGCTGTCGCCGATGTCGAACTTCAGTCCGTCTTCTCGGCTGTTGCTCCCGAGGACGACACGGGTCGCTCCATTGGCTTCGGTGAAGTCGTCGCCGGCCCAGATGGTGTTGCACTGCACCTCGTAGCCCTGCGGAAACGGGAAGAAATCGAACGCCCATTGATCACGATGTATCTGCTGGCCGACCGACCCGGGTCCGATGTCGATGATCTGGGTCAGGTGAAGCTGGTAGCTGGTGACGTGGGCGAGGAAGTCGTCGCACGTGGCGATGGCGGTCGGATGCATCACGAGGTCCTGGGCCGCCGCCGACCGAGCGAGCAGGCCGCCGGTGCGTCGAGTGTTGCGACCGGTGAAATCGTCCTGGCCGACCTGGGTGCGATCCGTCCAGGGCTGCATCTCGGCAAAGAACGCGTCGAGCTGCGCAGACGTCGCGAGATCGTCGACGATGACCCCACCATCGCTTCGCAGGAGCTCTGCGACTTCGGTTCCGCTTGCGGTCGGAGGAAGATGCGTCAGCATCCCCGAACGGTAGTGCGTGACCCTCACGTGAAACCATGAAGTCATGCGCATCGTCTTCTTCCTCTACGAGGGCCTCACTACCCTCGACGTGATCGGTCCTCACGACGTCCTCTCTCGCCTTCCGGGGGTAGAGGCCATCAGCGTCTCGAAGGACGGCGGACCGGTCATGGCCGACACCGGCGTCCTGGGGTTGACCGCAACCCACGCGTTGGCCGACGTCGACTCGTGCGATGTGTTGGTGGTGCCGGGTGGGATGGACGGCACCTTTGCGGCCGCCGCCGACGAAGAGATCCTCAGCTGGATTCGGGCCGTGACCGCCGACGCGACGTGGATCACTTCGGTCTGCACCGGCGCGTTGATTCTCGGCGCGGCCGGCCTGCTCGAAGGCAAGAAGGCAACCACGCACTGGGCCGCGATCGATCTTCTCGAGACCTACGGCGCCGAACCCACGCGGGAACGCGTGGTGTTCGACGGCAACGTCGTCACCGGCGCCGGGGTGTCCGCTGGAATCGACTTCGCGCTCACACTCGCCGCGAAGATCGCAGGCGACGACATGGCGAAGACGCTGCAGCTCGGAATCGAATACGACCCCGACCCGCCGTTCGATTGCGGTTCGCCGGCCAAGGCGCCAGCCGAACTCATCGAGCTCGCCGGGGGCGCGCTCTTCAGCTAATCGCTACTCAACATTCAGCATCTGACGGGTGCGCTCGAGCGAGTCGACGCATTCTTCGACCATCTCGAAGATCACGTCGGCGCTGCGCTTGACCTTGTTCATCGTGCCCACGATCTGGCCGACCGGGTTGAACGCCACCGCCTGCGCCTTGTCGGGATAGCGACCGCTCCGGGTCATCGCCTCGTGGACGGCCATCATCTGCAGCGGCATACCGAGCGTGTCGGGGGTGTCGTTGCGCTCCCAGGCCTCGGTCCAGTCGTTGCGCAACATCCGGCACGGCTTGCCGGTATAGGAGCGACTCCGGACGGTGTCCTTGCTCGTTGCGTTCATGTAGGAATCGATCTGGGCCGGCGATGCCGCCGCCTCCTCGACTGCGAGCCACAGCGAGCCGGTCCACACGCCGGCCGCACCCATCGACAGCGCGGCCGCCATCTGACGACCCCCGCCGATGCCACCGGCGGCCAGCACGGGCAGCGGGCCGACCTCGTCGATCACCTGCGGCCACAGCACGACCGAGCCGATGTCGCCGGTGTGTCCACCGCCCTCGTACCCCTGCGCGATCACGAAGTCGAGACCTGCCGCGGCATGGCGCCCCGCCTGAGCCGGGGTGCCGCACAACGCGCCGACAGCGCGGCCGCTGGCCTGGATCTGCTGCACGAGATCCGGCGGCGGAGTGCCGAGTGCGTTGGCGACCATCACCACATTGTCGTGGCGCAGGATCTCCTCGACCTGCGGCACGGCGGTGGCCGCGTTCCAACCCATGAGGCCGCTCCCCCGCTCCTCATCGGCCGGAAGGTCGGGCACGTCGTGGTCGTCGAGCATCTGGCGCACGAACGCTCGGTGCTCGTCGGGAATCATGTCCTGCAGCTGGCCCGTCATCTTGTCGAGGTCCATCTCGCCGGCACCGTCGTATTTCGCCGGCAGCACGATGTCGACGCCGTAGGGCTTGTCCCCGATGTGTTCGTCGATCCAGTCGAGCTCGATCTGGAGTTGTTCCACCGAGAATCCGACAGCTCCGAGCACGCCGAGTCCGCCGGCCTTGCTCACTGCCACCACCACGTCACGACAATGCGTGAAGGCGTAGATCGGAAACTCGATACCAAAGCGTTCGGTCAGCTCGTTCTGCATGCCATCGACCGTATGCGCGCGTCGCAGCGACGGCCAGACGACCTCCCGCGGCAGGGCACAGGGTCTCGGCCGGCCTGACCGAGAGGACTACGACGTCGGCGGGGTGTGGCGAGCGGCAGGCATCCAGTTGGGACCGGCCATCTCGTCGATTCGGGCGATGAAGCCGTCGTGGTGCGGCTCCATCAACTCGCAGAAGGCCACGGTGAGATCCTCGCCGAGGGCCTCCCACATCTGACCGGAGATCTCGTCGGTCCGCAGCTCGAGTTGGGTACGGAACTCGCGCCCGGCATCGGTGAACGCTCGATCGACGGCAAAGCCCTTGCGCTCGAGTCGAGCCCAACCCTCAGAGATCGCCGCGTCGTCGGAGCCGCGACTGCGGGCGATCCATTCGGCCTCGTCGTAGTCGACCATCACGTTGTGGATCAGGCCGACCTCGGCGCCGTTGAGGTCGGCGGCAGCGACCAGCGCCCAGTGGGTGTCGCCGCGCCATTCACGGAGGCAGTTGAAGGCAAGCCACGCCGAGAGCGCAGGATCGCCGGCTTGGCGCTCGGCTCGGTCGCGGTGCGCGGCGAAGAGCACGCGGGCGCCATTGTGGAGCTGATCCACGACCGCCCAGACCGGCTCGGCGAACCGGCCGAGGCCTTCGGCTATCTCAGGCGAGACCGCATCAAGACCGCGCCGCACCTGCGCATCGCGCATCGCCATGACCGAGTCGGGGTCGGTGTGCTCGCGCATGAGGTCCAATGCCATGCCGAGGAACTCGCCGTTGATCGAATACGCGGTGGCGGCGATCACATCGTTGCCGCCGCCGGCGAGTGGAGCGAACCGCGACGCTGCGTAGTAGCCGGCGCCGTTGGGCACGCCGAGCTCGGCGTAGGCCGCTGCGGGCGCCGGGTCGAAGTAGATCCAACCGACGAGATCGTGACAGGCACGTGATGCCCGTTGGGCGAGCACAGACCAGTCGGCCATGTTCAGGCCTCCGCGACCGCGGGGAGAACCTTGTCGACGGTCAGTTCGAGCGATTGCCAGGCCGAGTCGATCGGCATGCCGCCGACCAGCGGGTGCAACGACAGTGCGCCGGTTTCGCGGACTCGATCGACAGCCTGCTCCGGCGTGAGGAACTGGTAGATGCCTTCGGCGCGCAGCTCGTCGAGATTGCTCGCGTGGCTGTGTACCGCAGAGGTCTGGTCCGGGGTCTGCCACGCGTCGTAGGTCGATGCCTCGAGCCAGAAGTGCTGCCCGAGCTCGGCCCACGCCTTGTCGGGGTCCTCGACCACGTGGACCATCGCGACCTTGTCGGGAGCGATGCAGAAGCCGGCCGTGCCGTGCTTCTCGCACTCCTCGTAGTAAAGCGCTTCGAGCTCGGGAATCGGAGCGGGGAGCTGGAGCGGCAGGCCGAAGCGGGCCGCCCGCTTGGCGGCAGCGGGACCGGAGCCACCGACCATCACCATCGGATGAGGGCGGGTGTAGGGCATCGGTCCGACCTTGATGGTCTCACCGTTGATCTCGAACTCTTCGCCCGACCAGACCTTGATCATGGTCTCGAGGCAGTGGTCGAGAATCTTGCCTCTCCGCTTCCAC
>CALKOE010000201.1 GCA_938091985.1 uncultured Acidimicrobiales bacterium
ATTCTCGAAGTCGATGACGTTGAGGTCCGCTCGATAGCCAGGGGCCAACACGCCGCGGTCGTAGAGCCCGACAGTGCGCGCAGTGTCGCGGGCCTGACGCCGCACCAGGAACTCGAGATCGATCCGACCCTCGGGACGCTCGCGGCCCCAGTGCTGAAGCAACGTCGTGGGGAACGATCCGTCGCAGATGGTGCCGACGTGGGCACCACCGTCACTGAGGGCGGGGACCGTGAAGTCGTGCGTGAGCAGGTCTCGGGTGCCGTTGAGGTTGCCGTGGCCGTAGTTGCTGAATGGGAGCCCCAACATGTTGGTGCCGCCGTTCTTCAGCAGCAGGTCGAGAGCGAATTCGGCAGGGCTGACACCGGCAGCGGCCGCCCGGTTGCGCACGGTCTGATCGGCGGCCGGC
Source organism: uncultured Acidimicrobiales bacterium (assembly GCA_938091985.1). Classification (GTDB taxonomy): domain Bacteria; phylum Actinomycetota; class Acidimicrobiia; order Acidimicrobiales; family Aldehydirespiratoraceae; genus JAJRXC01. Next base: position 407 of record CALKOE010000201.1, read on the forward strand.
TCGTAGTAGGGCGTCTCGCCCATCTCGAACATGATCTCGAACTTCTCGATCAGGCCACCCCCGACCAGGGTCGTCTCCTTGCCGCTCGCCTCGGCCAGCAGGCGGGCCCGACGATCCGGGTCGTTCAACGCGATGACGCGTTCCGCCGGCGCGAGATCGGCCACCTCGGCCCATACCGGATTACGCATGAACGGATTGAGGGTGCATTCGAAGCCGAGCAACACACCGATCGGGCGAACCGGACACTGTCCGGTGATCTGCAGTCCGTCGGCGCGGGCGCCTTCGATTCGACCGAGTAGATCCTGGTGGAACTCATCACTCTTCGGGCTCTCGACGATCGTGAACGACAGCGGCCGACCGGAGATGGCGCACATGTCGCGAAACATCTGAAACTCACGTTCGCGATCGACGAAGTCCGACACCAGCTGAAACACGCCGGTGCCGCCCATACCGACAGCTTCGGCGATACCGACGAGTTCCTCGGCCGCGGCAGTGAGGGTCGGCGTGAAATCTCCGGTGGAGGTCTTGTGGTTCGACGTGCGACTGGTGGAGAAGCCGAGCGCGCCGGCCGCGATGCCCTCTGCGGCGAGGCGTCCCATCTCGGCGATGTCTTCCGGCGTGGCGTCTTCCCGGTTGGCGCCGCGCTCCCCCATTACGTGAAGCCGAAGGGCGCCGTGGGGAACCTGTGTCGCGATGTCCATGTCCTTCGGACCGTCACACGCTTCGAGATAGTCAGCGAAAGAGTTCCAGCCCCACTTGAGTCCTTCGTGCAGCGCGGCACCGGGGATGTCCTCGACCCCCTCCATGAGTTCGACCAACTTGTTGTGGTCGGCGTTGTGGACCGGAGCGAAGCCGACACCACAATTGCCGAACACCACGGTGGTGACGCCGTGCCAGCTCGACGGCTGCATCCGTGTGTCCCACGTGGCTTGGCCGTCGTAGTGCGTGTGGATGTCGACGAAGCCCGGTGCGACGAGCGCTCCGTCAGCATCGATCTCGCGAGTGGCGGAGCCACTCACTTCACCGACCTCGGTCACCACGCCGTCGCTGATCGCGACATCTGCGGTGCGGGCCGGGGCGCCGGTGCCGTCGACGACGGTTCCGGCCCGGACAATCAGATCATGCTCAGCCATTTCGATCCCCTTGCGTTCGACGACCATGATGGCAGTGATGAGCGACCAGGCCCAGATCGATCTTGCAATGGCCGACGACGACGAGCTCGCCGGTCCGGCATTTCATGCCTACCTGGCGGATCGCCGGGCTGAAGCTGCGCTGGTCGACGCAACGATGCTCGGAATGTCGGTGAAGCTCATCACGCGCCATGCCGAGCTCGACGCGGCATTTCGCGACGACGAGGGGTTCCCGGCCGGGCCGACCTACGCAACCACGATCGAGCCCTGTCAGGGGGTGACCTTCGAGTCGACCGACGGCCACGAACACAACGTGTTGCGTGACCTGGCGACCCGAGAACTCCGCGCTCGACCGGTCGCTCGATTCGCCGAGCAGGCCATCGCCCCAATCGCCGACGAAATCATCGACGGGTTCATCGCGGATGGCGGCGGTGACCTCGTCGAGTTGTTCACGGCCAAGTTCCCGTTCTACGTGTTCGGTCGCCGCATGGGACTTCCCGACGATCGACGCGATGACTACTTCGACTGGAGCTTCGACATTCTCGGCTTTCCCGGCGACCCTCAGCGGGGTCTCGCAGCCGCCGCCGACCTCACGGCCCACGCGGAACCGGCGCTGCAGGCGCGGCGCTCATGCCCGGTCGACGACGACGCTGGGCCCGACATGCTGAGCTCGATGGTCACCGCTGAGAACCACGGGCGACACCTCGACGACGAGGAGATCCTCTCCCATGTCAGAGCGATCTTCGCGGCCGGCGCGTCGACCACCCACCACGGTCTCGGCAACACGCTCTACGCGTTGCTGACCCACCCAGATTCACTGGCCCGGCTTCAGGCAGATTCGGCACTCATCCCCGCCGCCGTCGACGAAATGCTCCGATGGGAACCGCCGCTGGGTGTCTTGCCTCGCATCGCCCCGTTCGACACCACCGTGGCTGGCGAACAGGTCCGCGAGGGCCAGTTCGTGCTGATGGGCATCGCCTCGGCCAACCGAGACGAACGCATCCATGCCGACCCGGATGTCTTCGACATCGATCGCAAGCCCACTCGGGTGCTCACCTTCGGCTTCGGCTCACACCACTGTCCTGGCACCCATCTCGCGAAAGCGCAGATCGCGATCGGGATCCGTTGCCTGATCCAGCGTCTTCCCGGCCTGAAACTGAACGAGTCGGCCGCTGCTCGGCCGGTGGGGGCGATTCTTCGTGGACCGCGATCTCTTCCGGTCAGTTGGTAAGGGCTCAGGCGAAGTCGCCGTTGGCGGCGCGAAACCCCGCGAGTGCCTCAGTCACACGATCCCTGTCTTCGGGTTCGAGCCCGTCGAGTCCATAGTCGATCGAAGCCAGTGCCTCGGCCCCCGACTGTGCCGCCGTTCGGCCCGCCGGCAACAAGCGGGCCAGCACCGTGCGGCCGTCGTCCTCGTGGCGAATCCGGTCCACGAAACCAAGCGCTTCAAGGCGCTGAATCGTGTTGGTGACGCTGGCGGCATGCACCTGCAGCCGGTCGCCGATCTTGCCCATGGGCAACTCACCCGCTCGGGTGAAGCTGAGCAGAGCCAACACCTCGAATCGACTGAAGTTGAGATCCAACGGCGCCAAGGCTGCATCGATTCGCCCATGCAGAATCTGATGGGCCCTGGTGATCGCCGTCGCTGCCCGCATGACATCGGTGCCACCCCAGCCGCGAGTCGCCCAGTTGCGCGCCGCCTCTTCGATGGGATCGAAATCCAGCGCCATGACCGCTACCCTATGCGTAGATACTTTGATGTCCAAGTAGTTGGAGTGCAGCAGATGGTGACCGCACGATGAGCGACCCGAAAGACGACTGGCAGGCCGACTACGACGAGGCCCGCCTGCGCGACGTTCCGTTCGAGACGATGTCGGGCGTGCCTCTCGACGCGGTCTACGGCGAAGCCCCCTACCCCGGGCAATACCCCTACACCCGAGGACTCCACGCCGCCGGCTACAGGTCTCGACTCTGGACGATGCGCATGTTCGCCGGTTTCGGCACCGCCGAAGACACCAACGCGCGGTTCAAGGAACTCCTCCGCGCCGGCGGAACCGGCCTCTCCACCGCATTCGACATGCCGACCCTGATGGGCCGCGACTCCGATTCGCCCTGGGCGCTCGGTGAAGTGGGTCGAGCGGGCGTTGCGGTCGACACGCTGGCCGACATGGAAGATCTGTTCGCCGACATCGACCTCAGCACCGTGTCGACCTCGATGACGATCAACGGACCCGCCGCATCGCTGATGGCCATGTATGTCGCCGTCGGCGAGAAGACCGGCGTGCCCCGTGCCGACCTCGCCGGCACGATTCAGAACGACATTCTGAAGGAATACCAGGCGCAGAAGGAATACATCTACCCGCCTCGCCCGAGCATGCGCATCGTCACCGACATGGTGAAGTTCACGACCGCCGAGATGCCGAAGTGGCATCCCATTTCGATCTCCGGGTACCACATTCGCGAAGCTGGCTCGACAGCGGCACAAGAGCTCGCGTTCACCCTCGCCAACGGGTTCGCGTATGTCGAAGCCGCCATCGCCGCAGGCGAAGACATCAACGAATTCGGCCGCCGGCTCTCCTTCTTCTTCAACAGTCATCTCGACTTCTTCGAGGAGATCGGCAAGTTCCGTGCAGCCCGACGAATCTGGGCCCGCTGGATGAAGGAGCGCTATGGCGCCACCGACGAGCGCGCGATGATGTGCCGGTTCCACACCCAGACCGCCGGGGTGTCGCTCACCGCAAGCCAGCCCGAGATCAACATCGCCCGAGTCGCCACGCAGGCTCTCGCCGCGGCACTCGGCGGAACTCAGTCGCTGCACACCGACAGCTTCGACGAGGCACTCGCACTACCGACCGAGAAGGCCGCTCGCATTGCCCTGCGCACCCAACAGATCGTGGCCCACGAGACGGGCGTGACCAACGTGGTCGACCCCCTCGCCGGGGCACCATTCGTCGAATGGATGACCGACGAAATGGAACGCCAAGCCGAAGAGGTGTTCGCTCATCTCGACGAGCTCGGCAACGGTTCGATTCTCGAAGGCGTCTACGCCGGGATCGACAACGGCTACTTCGTCGGGGAGATCGCCGATGCGGCCTACCGTTTCGAACGCGAGGTCAACGCCGACCGCCGGATCATCGTCGGCGTCAACGCCTTCACCGATGGCGACGAAGACACCGTGCCCAATCTGCTGCGCGTCGACCACTCCACCGAGGAGTACCAGCGCAAGCGACTCGACGCCGTCAAGAAGGACCGGAACCAGGAATCGGTGACCGCAGCGCTCGACCTCATCACCGCCACCGCCGAGGATTCCACGACAAATCTGATGCCTTCGATCATCGATGCCGTGAAGGTCTACGCCACTGAAGAGGAGATCGCGATGGCAATGGAAAAGGTCTTCGGGACCTACGTCGAAACGGCGATCGTGTGAGCGACACGACAACGCCGTCCGGCGGGGAGGACACCACAACACGAGTCGTGCTGGCCAAGCTCGGCCTCGACGGTCACGATCGTGGCATCAAGGTGGTTGCCCGGATGCTTCGCGACGCCGGCATGGAAGTGATCTACCTCGGCCTGCGCCAAACCACCGACAGCATCGTCGCGGCAGTCGAGCAGGAAGACGCCGATGCGATCGGCCTCTCGATGCACAACGCCGGCCACCTCACCCTCGGCCCTGCAATGTTGGCCGCCCTCGACGCGGCCGACCTCGACGTGCCGTTGATCATCGGCGGCATCGTCCCCGCCCCCGACCTCCCAATCCTGACCGAAGCCGGCGTCGCCGCCGTGCTCGGCCCCGGTGCATCCGCCGATGAGGTCGTGCGCACCGTTCGCCGCGTGGTCCACGGCGAGTGAGCCGACCTGATCTCGCGGCGGCAGAACTGGTCGAGCGCGCCACGAACGGCGACCGCCGCTCCGTCGGGCGGCTGCTGAGTCTGGTCGAACGGGGCGGCGCCGGCGCCGAAGAAATCGCCGAGCTCACCCATCTCGAGAGTCACTCGTCTCATGTCATCGGCATCACCGGAGCCCCCGGTGCGGGTAAGTCGACGATGGTGGCGAAGCTCGTTGCCGCGTGCACCGCAGCCGGACAACGCCCAGCGGTGCTCGCCGTCGACCCATCGTCGCCGCTCACCGGTGGCGCCATCCTGGGCGATCGTGTGCGCATGGCGGAGGTCGACACCACTGCGTTTATTCGTTCGGTCGCCACGCGTGGCCATGCCGGTGGGCTCGCACTGGCAATACCCGGCGGTGCGCGGGTGCTCGCCGCTGCCGGATTCGATCCGGTGATCATCGAGACCGTCGGCGTGGGCCAAGTGGAGGTCGATGTCACTGCCGCAGCCGACACGACGGTGGTGGTCGTCACCCCCGGAATGGGTGACGCGGTGCAAGCCAACAAGGCCGGTCTCCTCGAAGTGGCCGACATCTTCGTCGTGAACAAAGCGGACCGACCCGGTGCCGGCGACGCCCGTCGAGATCTCGAACTCATGCTCGAGTTGAGCCACGTCACCGGCCAGGAAGACGAGTCCTATCGACCGCCGATCGTGATGGTGAACTCGCTCGATGGCGACGGCATCGCCGAGGTCTACGACCTCATCCACACCCATCAGGATCATCTCGTCACTTCCGGGACCCTCCACGATCGTCGTTGTCGTCGCACCCGATTCGAGCTCGCGAGTCGCGCTGGGCTGCGGTTCGAACGTGTGCTCACATCCGCGCTCGACACGCCAGCGGTCGCCGCAGTGATCGACGACGTCGCGGCCGGAAGAGCCACACCGGCGAGCGGACTCGCCGCACTCACAGCAGCTCTCGACGCACCTCTCTAACATCACCGCCATGACTCCCGCGACCGACCTGCTCGATCCGACCTGGTGGCAAGGAGATCCGCAGGCCGACTATCGAGCCCTGCTCGACCACGAGGGGCTGTGGCGCGACGAACGCAGCGGCTTCTGGATGGCGGCGCGCCACGCGGACCTTCTGGCCGTGGAACGCGATGACGAAACGTTCGCCAGTCGAGCCGACGGTGGCGGTGCATATCGGGTCAACCCCTCCCCCGGCGAAACGACGATGATCAGCAAGGACGACCCTGAGCACCTTGCGCAGCGACGAATCGTCAATCGACGATTCACCCCGAAAGCGGTGCGCGACCACACAGCGCACTACACCGAACTTGTCGACGACCTGGTCACCGGAGCGTGCGCCGAAGTCAGTGATCACGGCCACGTCGAAGTGGTCGACGCGATGGCGGCGCAGCTGCCTTGTCGTGTCACCGCCGAACTGCTCGGATTCGGACCCGACCTGTGGCGCGAGGTGAAGAGTTGGTCCGAACGTCAGATGCGGATCGACTCAGCGGTGATCGACCCCAGCCTGTTCGAATCGTTCATCGGCAGCATCCAGGAATGGAGTGCGGTCATGGAAACGGTGCTGCCCGAACGGATGAGCGAGCCCGCCGACGACCTGTTCTCCGACTGGCTGGCCAGCGGCATGGACGGCGAGACCATGGTGATGGAGACCGGACTCGTCATCGCCGGCGGCGCCGAAACCACGCGCACTGTCATCGCCCACGGGCTGCGGACCCTCGCCGACCGTCCCGAGATCTGGGAGCACCTGGCGACCGACCCCTCCGCCATCCCGCTGGCGGTCGAGGAACTGATTCGCTGGGTCACCCCACTCAACAACATGTTTCGCATCGCCACCGTCGACACCGAAGTGGCGGGAACGCACGTCGCGGCCGGCGATCGCATCGCTCTCGTCTACCCGGCCGCCAATCGCGACCCCTCGGTGTTCGATCGACCCGATGAGTTCGACATCACCCGCGACCCGAACCCCCACTTGTCGTTCGGGCACGGTGCTCACTTCTGCCTCGGCGCGAATCTCGCTCGTATCGAAGTCCGCCTGTTGCTCGAGGCCCTCACCTCACGCGTCACGAATCTCCGAGTGATCACGGAGCCCGACGTCGAACCGAATATCTTCGCCCGGGCCGTCCGTACCTTCGATCTCGCCTGGGATCAGAGAGCCGCCTGATCAGGCTCTCGCGAATCGCTCGACAGTCGCAGTGTCAGCGGCGGGCGTGTAGATCACGGCTGCCCATCCCGGATGATCAGGCAGCGAGAGACGGTGATGATCAAAGACCAGTTCCCCTTGCACCGGATGAACGAAGCGCCGCTGCTGTGAGGTGAAGACCGCCACGTCGTGGCGTCCCCACGCGTCGGCGAACTCGGGGTGAGCGCGTAGTTCGTCGACCAGAGCGGTTGCTTCGTCGCTCGGGTAGTGACTCACGTGGAGTCGGAACTGCCGCGTGAGCCGCTCAATCTCGTCCGTCCAGTCAGTCATGAACGTGCGCAACTCGGGTGTCTCGAGCGTGAGGCGAAGCAGATTGGGGCGCTCGACACGATCGAGTACAGGGAACAGTCGTGCCTCGGCGCGGTTCCAACAAACCACGTTCCACGCGTGATCCAGGACGTAGGCAGGATTCGGTTCGAGGCCCTCGACAAGCGTGCGTTGGGACGAATCTGCGATCTGCCCCGCGATGGCAGCCGCCGGCGGGTGCACGTCGGCCAACCCGAACAAGTGCGACCGTTCGGCCGGCGAAAGCCGCAAGGCGTCGGCGAGACCGGAGAGCACGTCGGCGGACACTCGATTGGCTCGCCCCTGCTCCAGACGCGTCAGCCACGACACGCCGATGTTGGCCAGCACCGCGACTTCCTCGCGGCGAAGACCCGCCGTGCGGCGCCCGGTCGAGGAGGGCAGACCCACATCGCCGGGGCGAAGCCGCGCTCGCCGAGTGCGCAGGAAGTCGCCGAGTTCACCCGATTTCACCCGGTGAACCTACCACTGGTGGTACCACCATCAGCAGAGACTTCCGGACCATCACCATCAGCCCGCATCATGCAGAGATGACCATGGCCCACGACCCGCTCCTGAGCCAACGAGCGCGCCACGCAACCACATCAGCCATCAGAGATCTGCTCGAACACGCCCAACGACCCGGAATGATCAGCCTGGCGGGTGGGCTTCCCGACCCCGCGCTCTTCCCGGTCGACCATCTCGCCTCCATCGCCGATCAGGAGATCCGCGCCAACAGTGGCCACGTCCTGCAATACGGCCTGACCGCCGGCGACCGACATCGACCATGTCGTCGTCACGACCGGATCCCAGCAAGCACTGCAACTGCTCTCGGCGGTGGTTCTCGATCCCGGCGACACCGTGGTGGTCGCCGAACCCGAGTATCTCGGCGCGATGCAGGCATTTCACAACGCCGGCGCCGAGCTCACCGGCATACCAATCGACCACGGTGGCATCGATCTCGACCAGCTCGAAAATGCACTCGCTGCCGGACTGCGCCCGAAGATGGTCTACCTGGTTCCCCATTTCCACAATCCGTCGGGATCAACGCTCTCGTCGTCGCGGCTCGAACGCCTCTTCGCTCTGGCCTCGCACCACGGGTTTCTCGTCGTGCTCGACGACCCTTACCGCGAGCTCACCGCCGACGGAGAGACGCCCGTTGAGCCCGATGCTCATCCGATGGCGGTGCACCTTCGCAGTACGTCGAAGATTCTTGCACCGGGACTCCGAGTCGGTTGGTTGATCGGTCCGCGTTGGCTCACCATCGCCATAGAGCGGGCGAAGCAGTCAGCCGATCTCCACACCAGCACGGCCTCGCAGGCGATCGCTCGACGAGCACTCGCCGCCGATTGGTTCCCGACCCACCTCGCCACGCTTCGCAGCGCCACGCGAACGAAGCGCGATGCCCTTTGTGATGCGCTCGACGCGACGCTGGGCGAGCGAATCTCCTTCACTCGCCCCGGCGGCGGCATGTTCGTGTGGGCCACGCTCTCAGGGGTCGAGTCGACCGACGTCCTGCTCACGCGGGCGCTCGATCGTGGGGTGGCCTTCGTGCCGGGCTCAGCATTTGCCGTCACCCACGACCTGTCGTCATGCCTTCGCCTGAGCTGGGCAACCGCAAACACCGACGAACTCATCGATGCCGTGAGTCGATTGGCTCGCTCGGTCGAAATAGGGTCGAAGAGATGACCTTCAGCGCTGAGCTCGCTCCCAACGTCGCCGACGCGTTCAGTCACCTCCTCGACGGGGTGTGGGACGGACGTGTCGATACAGGGGTGCTGGAGCGCTGCCGCCAGCGCGTCGGCGAACTCGTGGGAGCGCCACCCGACGCTGGCCGACACCCGAGTGAACCAATCCCCGCAACCGACAGCGCCGTGGTGGACGCGTGTCTGGCCTTCACGGAAGTCTGGGTGATCGACCCCCACGCGATGACCGATGAACTCGCTGCGTCCGTTCGATTGCATCTGAGCGACGCAGAAGCCGCAGCATTCACGATCGGTCTGGCCACCATCGAGGCCCAGGCGCGAGCCGCAGTGGCATGGGGAGCGTTCGAATGAGATTCCCACCGCCAGCTGACTCGATGAACTTCTTCGAACACGACGCCGAACTCAATGCCCGCTTCGACCGTTTCTACGGAGAACTCTGGCAACGGGGAACAGTCGACGAGGCCACGAAAGAGGTCGGACGGCTCCGCAACGCCCGCATCACCGACTGCGGCATTTGACGCAACCTCCGCTTCGCAGGTGCGCAGCAGCAAGGACTCACCGAGGAACGCGTGGACGAAATCGACGGCGATGTCGCCGACACCACGCTGCCGAATCGTTGGAAAGCGGCGGTCGAGTGGACCGACGTGGTGATCGGCGCCACGTCAGCCACCTCGTCACCTTCTACTCCAACAACCAATGACAGTCTTACGCGCGCTGAGCGCGCGGAGCTGACACTCACCGTCGCTGTAGCCCAGGGCTTCTCCAAGGCTGCCATCGCCTGGGGGCCGGCGCCTGACCTGCCAACAATGGTGATTCCAACACCTGGGAGCTGATTCCAACCTGATGTCGCTCGCACTGAATTCAGTCTGGATAGTTGTCAACCTGGGGTTCGCGCTGACAGCATGAGCCAATGGCTCAGCGTCCGCACCCTCTCCTCGCACTTCTCGAGGTCCGCGCCGCGCCGGAGCTCGGGTTTTTTGCAGCTACCGCACCCGCCATGGCGGCGCTCCTCCCTCGGGCCAACGTCGATCGTCACGTCCTCGTGCTTCCGGGCTTCATGGCCGGCGACTCGAGCACTGCTCCGCTGAGAAGGTTGCTCGGCACGCTCGGCTATCAAACCCACGGTTGGGGTCTCGGCCGCAATATCGGACCGACGGCCGAAATCGTCGAAGGCCTCGTGCACCTCATCGAACGACTCGACCGAGAGAAGGGTCCGATCGATGTCATCGGCTGGTCGCTCGGTGGCCTGTTCGCCCGAGAAATCGCCCGCTTGGCTCCCGCCACCGTGCGCCAGGTGATCACTCTGGGGAGTCCGTTCCAGACAACCGGCCCCGACGAGTCCAACGCCAGCGCCGCGTTCACCGCGCTGCGCTCGCGCCACAGCGACGACATCATGATCCCCCGCATTCCCAGTTGGGCTCGCGAACCAATGGAAGTGCCGACGACGTCGGTCTACACAAAGGGCGACGGAGTCGTCAGCTGGCACCAGTGCCTCAATCGTGATCTTCCCGAGACCGAAAACGTCGAGGTCTACGGAAGCCACTGCGGCCTCGGCCACAATCCTGCAGCCACGTTCGTGATCGCCGACCGGCTCGCGCAGGCGAACGATGACTGGACCCCGTTCCGTCCGCCACGGCCGATGCGCAGCTTCTTCCCCAACGCCGACGTGCTCGACACCGACCGCGTCCGCGCCGCCTGACCCCAGCGCACACACGGATCCTTCAGGATCCGACCTGGACTTCAGCATCGACTTCGGCTTCCGCCGCGACCGCACGGCGCAACAAGCTCGACGCCTCCGATTCCAGTTCGCGAGCGCGGGTCTCGAGCGCCACACGAGTCGAGGTGAGGTGTTCTCCGACGGACCACAAGGATCGTCTGATGCCCGTTTGGAGTTCAGTCCGACTCTGCGTTGCCGCGTGCGACGACCAGACCTGGGCGGTATGGCGAAGCTGGGCCTCATCATCGCGGCTGAGCACGACCCAGCGCCGTCGCTCGAGCTCCAGTGCCAATGCTCGCGCGGCTGCCGCCCTTCCTCTCGCCACGGTTGCCTCACTGCGCAGCTCGAGAATCTGTTCGCTGCTGGTCATGGTTGTGGTTGATCGTTGATCCGCATGGTGATCAGAAAGTAATGAAACAGCATGAAAGGCGTCAAGGAGGTTCTCCTTGGTTGATTCCTCTGCTGACGCTTCGAGAACACAAAGAAGGGAGGGCTAACGTCGTCCAATGGCCGATCTGCCCAGGCCGGCGATTCGCCGGCCGATCAGCATCACAGTGCTCAGCCTCACGTTCTTCGTGCTGTTGCTGGTGACGCCGATCGTGCTCCCGGTGTCCGCGCTCCTCGATCTCATCACTCGCACGCCGATGCGGCGCTCACGAACGTGGCTGCTGTATCTCTTCATCCTTGGCAACGAAGGTCTCGGCACCTGGTTGTCGATCGCCATGGTTGTATTTCATGCCGGGCGTCTGCACCGCCCGAAGACACAAGCCCGTTTTCACCGGCTCATGGTCTGGTGGGGAGGCCGGCACCTCACCTATCTCCGCTGGTTCGCCGGGCTGCGCTGGGTAATTGAAAACCCCGAGGTAGCGAAGGGAGCGAACGCGATCGTTCTGGCCCGCCACGCGAGCCATGCCGACGCCGTCTTGCCGATACTCATCTTCGGAAATGTCGGCGGCTACCAGATCCGCTACACCCTCAAAGAAGATCTGCAGTGGTCACCGGCCATGGACATCGTGGGCAATCTGCTCCCCCATGTCTTCGTCGACCGTTCGCCCCCTCCCGACTCACCGCTTTGGCCGCGCATTCGCGAACTCGCTACCGGCGTCGACGACGACACCGTCACCATCATCTTCCCCGAGGGCACGTTCTACACACCCGAACGACTCGACCGCGCAGCCACTCGCATCGCCGAGACACGTCCAGACCTCGAGGCGAAAGTTCGATCGCTCGGCCACCTTCTCCCTCCCCGACCCGCCGGCACCCACGCGCTCCTCGACGGTGCTCCTGGCGCTGACCTCGTGCTCGTCGCCCACGCGGGAATGGAGGCCTTCGGCGATCTCGCCCAAATCCGGGCGTCGCTGCCGCTGCGCGAACCGGTGAGGGTTCGGCTCTGGCGCATCGACCGGTCCGATGTGCCCACCGACGACGGCATTTTCGCCGGCTGGCTCCTCGACCGATGGGTCGAAATGGATGCGTGGATCAACGCCGAGCTCGGTGACCGGACCAACGGCGAGGCATCCGCTTCGTCTTCCCAAGTCCCATCCGGCATGGCGGAGTTTCGGGCGTGAGCGGCCATCTCGACGTCATGCTCGGTGCAGCACTCGCCATCGCGATCGTCATGATCACGACCTGGGTGATCAGCCTGGTGCTCCGCAACGCGAGCATCGTCGACATCGTGTGGGGCGCCGGGTTCGTCGTTGTCGCGTGGATCAGTCTGGCCATCGGTGACGGCACCACCGCTCGCATCAACCTGCTCACCGCCATGGTGACGATCTGGGGCCTTCGCCTCACGGCGTATCTTGCGTGGCGTAATATCGGAAGGGACGAGGACTACCGATATCAGTCGATGCGGCGTCGCCAGGGCGACGGTTTCCCTATTCGCTCGCTGGTCACGGTGTTCGGACTGCAAGGTCTCGTGATGTTCGTCGTGTCGCTGCCGATCCAGCTTGCCGCCAGTGCCACCACTCCCGACATCGGCTGGTTGGCCGTTCTCGGTGTCATCGTCTGGGGTGTGGGTCTGTTCTTCGAGACTGTGGGTGACGCACAGCTCGCCCGCTTTACCGCCGACCCCGACAATGTCGGTGCCGTCATGGATCGCGGCCTCTGGCGCTACACGCGGCACCCGAACTACTTCGGCGACACATGTATCTGGTGGGGCATCTTCGTCGTCGCCGCCGAGACAACCGACGCCCGTATCGGTGTGGTCGGACCCCTGTTGATGACCTTCATGCTCCTGCGAGTGTCGGGTGTCGCGATGCTCGAACGAGGCTTGATCAAGCGTCGCGAGGGCTACGACGACTACATGGCTCGCACCCCCACGTTCTTCCCTCGATCACCCAAGGAACTTCCCTCCGATGTCTGAATTGCCCCCCGTTGATGCCGAGCTCGTCGCCGCCGCAGTCGAGATCACCCGAGCCGCCGGCGCGTTGACCCTCGAGTGGTTCTGCAACGACGATCTCGAGATCGATCACAAGGGTGACGGTTCGCCGGTGACGGCCGCCGACCTCGCCGCCGAGTCGCTCATGCGGGAGCGGCTGGTGAACCTTTGTCCTGACGACGCCGTCATGGGCGAAGAACATCAAGACACCAGCGGTACGAGCGGACGCACATGGGTGATCGACCCGATCGACGGCACAAAGGCGTTCACCAAGGGGGTGCCGCTCTACTCCAACCTGCTCGCCCTCGTCGACGAACACGGACCGGCGATCGGAGTGATCAACCTGCCCGCGCTGGGCGAAACCGTGTGGGCCGGGCGCGGTCGCGGTGCATTCTTCAACGGCGAACCCTGTCGGGTGAGCAATCAGCCATCACTCGACGGCGCCTACGCCATGACCAGTGGCTTCGGCTATTGGCCTCCCGACGCGCTGCAGGCTGTGCTCTCCAGCCCCGTGATCTTTCGAACGTGGGGTGACGCCTATGGCTACGCACTCGTCGCGACCGGCAGGGCGGAAGCCATGATCGATCCTTTGGCCAACCCGTGGGATGTCGCACCGATGGCAGTGATCATCCCCGAAGCTGGTGGTCGCTACACGACGTTCGATGGCGACGACGGACCCGATGCATGGAAGACGGGTTCCGGTGTGGGTACCAACGGCGCCATTCACGACGCCTTGCTCGACGTCTGGCACTGACCTCTTAGCCGAGAACCTGCTCCGCGATCTGGGCGAACCCGTCGTCAGGATTATCGGGAGCAGAGCCGATCGCTCCGGCACAGCTCACACCGGCCTCGGGGGCGGTGGGAGAGCGGCGAGCGAGATAGGTACCGATGAACTCTTCGAACATCGGATCGGCAACCCGGTCGACCGCGAGCTGGCGTGTCCACGCGGTCATCACGATCGGATTCTGAAGCCCCGGGTAGGGAGCGGCAAGAATGTGTTCTTCACCCGCGACGCGTGCTTCGATCGCGGCGACCTCATCAGCAGCCAGGTCGGGTGCGTAGGCGATCCACACCGCCCCGTGCTCGAGGGCATGCACTGCAGTCTGGTCCTGCACCGGTGAGGTGTAGAAGCCGCAGTTCTGCCATGCGTCGAAGTGATCGCCGCTGGCCGGTGGCCGTTGGTCATAACTCGGGCAGAACACGTGATCGTTGCCGTTGTCGGACAATTCGGTGATCACCCCGACCTCGAGGAGTGCAGGCTCGGGTGACGACTCGCCCAGGCAGAGTTCGATCTGACCCGTGACACCGCCCGGCCCCAGCGTGGATGTGGTTCCGGCCGACGTGTCGTCACCGCTCCCACACGACGCAGCCAAAATGGCCAAGATCGCAACCACCGCGATCTTCACGAGAACTCTTGGCAAAACGGCAACGTGGCGACCCATGGGTCGCCA
>CALKOE010000202.1 GCA_938091985.1 uncultured Acidimicrobiales bacterium
TGCTCGGTGCCTTCGAAGATGTCGTGGATCTTGGCGTCACGGTGCCAGCGCTCGACGGGGTACTCACGGGTGTAGCCGTAGCCACCGAGAATCTGGATCGCACGCTCGGTCACCCACACGGAGACACGACCGGCCTTCATCTTCGCCATCGAGCCTTCGGCGTTCTTGAACTTGCCGTTCTTGCCCATCCAAGCAGCGCGGTGGATGAGGAGGCGGGTGGCATCGATCTCGGTCGCCATGTCGGCGAGCATGAACGCGATCGACTGGTTCATGATGATCTTGCGGCCGAACGCCTCGCGCTCCTTGGCGTACGCCAGCGAGTACTCGTAGGCGGCCCGGGCCACGCCGAGCGCCTGGGCGCCGACCGCAGGGCGGGTGGCCTCGAAGGTCTGCATGGCAGCCTGCGAGTTGCCCTTCTCACCGCGACGGACACGGGCGAGACGCTCGTCGAGCTTCTCCTTGCCACCGAGCAGACACGAACCGGGGACGACCACGTCGTCGAGCACGACCTCAGCGGTGTGCGATGCACGGATGCCGTGCTTCTTGTACTTCTGGCCCTGTGAGAGGCCGGGAGTGTTGGGCGGCACGATGAAGCTGGCGTGACCCTTCGAGCCGAGCTCGGGATCGACCACGGCAACGACCACGTGGATGTCGGCGATGCCGCCGTTGGTGATCCACGCCTTGGTGCCGTTGAGCGTCCACTCGTCCTTGGCTTCGTTGTAGACGGCGCGCAGGCGGTATCCGCCCACGTCGGACCCGGCGTCGGGTTCCGACGCGGCGAAGGCGCCGAGCGCGAGCTTTTCTGGCGTGCCATAGCACTGCGGCACCCACTCCATGACCTGCTCGGGTGTGCCCGACGCGGCGATGCCGGCGGCGGCCAGGCCGGAGCCCATGATGGCCATACCGATGCCGGCGTCGGCCCAGAACAGCTCTTCGATGGCGACCGGCATGGTGAGACCGGTGGGGTCGCCCATCATGCCTTCGGCCATGAACTCCCAGCCGTAAAGACCGATCTCGGCAGCCTGCTGCACGATCGGATACGGGAATTCCTCGCGCTCGTCCCACTCTTCGGCGGCAGGACGGATGACGTCGACGCCGAACTCGTGGATCCACTTCTTGAGCTGGAGTTGGTCTTCGTTGAGATCGAGTGAGAACTCGGCCATGTGGGGGCCTCCGGGGCGATGCAGGGGGTTTCGGTGCAGGGTCAGTGTGCAGATTCCGAGAGCACGGTTACTCATCGGTAACTACTTCCAGAGAGTACGGATATTGGGCGGTTCTGGCAACCCCAGTGACAGATCCCGCCCGGTGGACCGTTTCCAGTACGCCGAACCTCATCTTCGCGACCAAACGTTCGATAGGAAGGGAAGTGAATTCGCACCGACGAGACGAAACCCGATGGAGTGACCGCATCGCACTGGTCGCGGCCTGTTCCGCGCTCCCGGTCGCGCTCGCTGCCGCGGCAACCACTCTGATCTCGGGCGAACTCTCGATGTTGACCGCGATGCTCTACATCGCTGCGCCGGGCATCGTCGCGGCACTTGCCACCGCGCTCGCCGCGAACCTGCTGCTCATCCGTCGCCACCGCGAACGCGAACGCCACAGCAATCGTCGGCTCTCGTCGACCAAGCGCGAACTCCACGACGAAAAACAGGAGCGAGCGGTGCTCCGTGAACTCGACGCGGCGATCGACATCGCACCGACCGAGCTCGCGGCCATCGAAGTGCTGCGCGAGTCGTTCACCAAGCATTTGTCGATGCAGCCGATCGAGCTCCATCTCGTGGATGCGGTCGATCCGGTTCTCGAGCTCGCTCTGGCTACCGGCGACCACCCGACCAAGGAAGGCGTGCGGGCCTCACCGTGGGACTCCGTCGCCGCCCGCGCCAACACCACGCTTGTCTACGACACCACCGACCGACTCGACATCTGTCCCCACCTCCGTTCGCGGTTGCACACACCGATGTCGGCGATCGCCGTGCCGGTCAATGTGATGGGTCGACTGCTGGGGGTGCTCTACGGCCTCGGCCCCGAGGGGCAAGATCCCGGGTCAGGCGACGTCAAGTTCCTCGAAGACGTTGCCACGCTCGTCGGCGCCCGCCTCGCCATCCTCCGGGCCTCGGTGACGAACTCGGCGATCCCCGACGAGATCGACAAACTCACGGGCCTCCCCGACCGAGCCGCAATGCAGGACCGCGTGCTGCGCATGCTGCGTGACCGGCAGCCGTTCACGGTTGCAGTTGCGGACATCGACGACTTCGGCAAGCTCAACGAAGCGCAGGGAAGCGACGTCGGCGATCGCGCCCTGCAGCTCATCGCCAGCGTCGGCCGCAAGGCCATCCGACCAGGCGACATCATCGGCCGTATCGGCGGCGACGAGTTCCTCTTCGTTCTTCCTCGCACCAGCCCTGAGGACGCCACACGCGCGTTCGAACGGCTGCGGGAAGAACTCACCCTTGCGCAGGCCGACGCAACAGTGCCCTCGTTCTCGCTGTCCATCGGAGTGATCGGCTCGGGATCCGGCGGGACCATCGAAGAGATCCTCCACCGAGCCGCCGGCGCGCTGGATCATGCGAAGTCGCAGGGCGGCAACCGGGTTGTCGTGGCCCACACGGCAAAGCCGGCCGGCCCTTCGCGCTGACCCGCGGGGCGCAACTACCGCACCCGGACGGCTACCGTTCGCCGCGTGTCCTTCCGAATCGTGCGCTCGGTTCTCGTTGCCATCACGCTCGTGGTGGCCGGATGCGCTTCAGGACCCAGCCAAACGCAGACGCTGAGCGAAATCGCCGTCTACGACTTCGACGGGCAACCCGACCTCATCGTGTCCGAAGGCCGTCCGCTCGTCATCAACTTCTTCGCCGAGACCTGCGTCGCGTGTGTCACCGAGATGCCGGCATTCGAGTTGGTGCATCTGGAAGTGGCCGATCGCGTCGACTTCATCGGCGTCTCCGAAGACGCCACCGCGGTGGCCGGTCGGCGCATCGCTGAAGAGACGGGCATCACCTATCGCGCGGTGTGGGACGCCGACGGGACCGCGGCAACCCAGCTCCGCGCCAGCCTGTTGCCAACGACGGTCTTCGTTCACGCCGACGGCACCGTCGCCCGCGTTCACCTCGGCGCACTCTCGGCCGATGACCTGAGGGCTGAGATCCGCGACCTGCGTACCGAGGTCTAGAACAGGCCGACCAGCAGCCGGACCGCCCCCAACGTGACGGCGACCTGAAAGACCCGCCCGAGTACTTCTGGGTCGAAGCGACGGATGTAGCGCGCTCCCACTCGGGTGCCGATCACCACGCCGATACTGGCGATCACGATCATCGGGAGACGGTCGCTCCACACGAAGCCGGCCACGCCGAACACGGCGACCTTCGCCGTGTGATTGATCGTCTGCACCAGTGAGAACGTGGCCACGAAGCCGATGTGATCCGCGGTCACCGTCCGAAACGCCGGAGCGATGAGCGGTCCGGTGGCACCGATCGTGGGGTTGAGCAGTCCAGCCACTGCGCCGACGAGACTCAGCCGCCGCACTCCCCCGGCGCTGGGCGCGAGCCACGCGGTCGCAGCCGGCCACCACACAGCGAGTAGTGCGAACACTCCCACGACGGCTCGCCCCGTCTCCCGCGGGATCCCTTCGGCGATGAAATAGCCGACGATCGTCGCTGGCAGGAGGAACGGCAAATACCAACGCAGCAGGGAGGTCTGCGCGTCCTCTCGCATGGTGATCGTTCGAGTTCCGTTCGACACAAGCTGCACCACGCCATGGGCAGGAATCGCCACGACCGGGTCGACGAACTGCAACATGATGACGAGCGATACGACACCGCCACCCGCGCCCGCCACCGCGGTGAGTGCGGCAGTGAGCACGGCGGCGATGGCGATGATGACGAGTTCGACTTCAGACATGGCTTGTATGTTACTTGTATTATACTTGTCTTGTCCATGAATTGTCCGAGGATGTCCGCTCGGACCTGACACACTGCGCCGATGACCAATCGGAGATCGGCGATGGCAGAGGGCGTGCGGCGGATCTTTCCGTTCTCGCTGATCGCCGGCCCGTTCGGCCTCGTCTACGGCGCTACGGCAGCAGAAAGCGGCATCGACGACGTCCCGGCGATCCTCGCCTCCATGGCCATCGTCGCCGGCGCATCCCAGATCGCACTGGTGGAGTTGATCGACGAGGGCGCCTCGTGGATCGTCGCGGTGGCGACCGCACTGGTCATCAATCTGCGCTTCTCGCTCTATTCGGCATCGCTCTCACCCGACTTCCGCCGCTTCTCGCCGGGCTGGCGCTACGGACTCGGCTACCTCCTGACCGACCAGACCGCCGTGCTCTCAATCGTGGAATACGAGCAGCGCAGCGACCCCGAGTACCAACGCTGGTTCACCCTCGGCGCCGGATTGTGGTTCGTGTTGCCGTGGTGGGGCGGCACGGCCGCGGGTGTGCTCTTGGGTGGTGACATCCCCGACAACTGGCAGATCGGTTTCGCGGTACCGCTGATGTTCACCGCGCTGCTCGTGCCGACTGTGGTCGGTCGACCGAAAGTCGCCGCCGCGATCGCCGGCGCAGCGGTCGCCGTCGGCACCACATGGCTGCCCGACGGCGTGAACATCATGGCCGGCGCCGCCGCCGGAATCACCGTCGGCACGATCTTGTCCGAACGGGCCGACCCCGAGGAGGCGGCGGCATGAGCCCTCTCGCGCAGATCCTCATCGCCGGTCTCGGCACCTATCTGATCCGCATCAGCTTCATCGCGCTGGCCGACCGGATCGGCGAGATCCCTCCGCGGGTGCAGACGATGCTGTCGATGATCCCGCCTTCGGTCCTCGCCGCGATCACGGCCAACAGCCTGTTCTACGACGGCGACAGCGTCCGCGGGTTCGACGAATGGCACCTCGCGATCGTCGTCGTTGCCTTCATCTCCTGGAAGACCAAGAACGTCGCCCTCTGCCTCTTCGTCGGCATGCCCGTCCTCTGGGCCCTCGCCGCCCTCGGCTGACGGGGGAAATGCTCGTAGGGCGATGGGTTGCTGGCGGTAGCCTCGGCGGTCTATGAGCACGTCCCACATCCCCGAAAAGCCCGACCTCGCCGGCCTCGAGGACAAGTGGGACGCGGTATGGGACAAGACCGGGATCTACCACTTCGACGCGAGCAAGTCTCGTGACGAGGTCTTCTCGATCGACACCCCGCCGCCCACGGTCTCCGGCTCACTTCATGTCGGCCACGTCTTCTCCTACACCCACACCGACACCATCGCCCGCTACCAGCGCATGGCCGGCAAGGAAGTCTTCTACCCGATGGGCTGGGACGACAACGGCCTGCCCACCGAACGCCGCGTCCAGAACTATTTCGGCGTCCGCTGCGACCCCTCGCTCCCCTACGACGCCGACTTCACCGCGCCCGACGACGCCGGCGATCCGAAGGCCGTCGCGAAGCGCAAGACGCTCTCGATCAGCCGGCCGAACTTCATCGAGCTCTGCCACGAGCTCGCGCTCGAAGACGAGAAGGTCTTCGAGTCGCTGTTTCGCCGTCTCGGTCTGTCGGTCGACTGGACCCGCACTTACGAGACGATCAACGATCACTCGCGGCGGATCAGCCAGCTCGGCTTTCTCGGCAACCTCGAGCGGGGCGAGGCCTATCAGGTCGAAGCGCCGTCGCTGTGGGACATCTCGTTTCAGACCGCGGTCGCCCAAGCCGAGCTTGAAGACAAGGAAGTCCCCGGCGCCTACCACAAGCTCAAGTTCACCCTGACGGGGGCGTCCGCCGAAGGCGGCGACGACACCGCCATCTGGATCGACACGACCCGCCCCGAGCTGGTCCCCTCCTGCGTCGCCCTCGTCGCCCACCCCGACGACGAGCGCTACCAGCCCTACTTCGACAAGGCCACGGTCACCTCTCCGGTCTTCGGTGTCGAGGTCCCCGTTCGGGCCCACGAACTCGCCGACCCCGAGAAGGGCACCGGCATCGCCATGATCTGCACCTTCGGCGACACCACCGACGTCACCTGGTGGCGCGAGCTCGACCTGCCGGTTCGCACCGTCATCGGCCGCGACGGCAAGTTCGCCCCGGATACGCCGGAATGGATCGAGAGCGACACCGGCCGGGCCGCCTACGAACGCCTCGCCGGACTGCGGGCCAAGAACGCCCAGGACGAGATCGCCAAGATCTTCACCGAGTCGGGCGACATGGACGGCGAGCCCCGGCCGATCACCCACCCGGTCAAGTTCTACGAGAAGGGCGACAAGCCCCTCGAGATCGTCAGCAGTCGCCAGTGGTACATCCGCAACGGCGGCCGCGACGCCGCGCTGCAAGAGGCCCTTGTCGCACGGGGCGACGAGATCAACTGGGTCCCGACCTACATGCAGACCCGCTACGCCAGCTGGATCGAGGGTCTCAACGGCGACTGGCTGATCAGCCGCCAGCGGTTCTTCGGCGTCCCGATCCCGGTCTGGTACCCGCTCGACGCCACCGGTGAGCCCGTCTGGGACACCCCACTCGCGCCGTCGCTCGACGACCTGCCGATCGACCCGTCGACCGACGTCCCGCCCGGCTACGGCGAAGACCAGCGCGGCGAGCCCAACGGCTTCATCGGCGATCCCGATGTGATGGACACCTGGGCCACGTCGTCACTCACGCCGCAGATCGCTTGCGGTTGGCAGTCCGACCCCGAGCTCTACGCCGCCACGTTCCCGATGGACATGCGGCCGCAGGCCCACGACATCATCCGCACGTGGCTCTTCTCCACCGTCGTTCGCGCCCACTTCGACGAGGACGTCATTCCCTGGAAGAACGCCTCGCTCTCGGGGTGGATCCTTGATCCCGATCGCAAGAAGATGTCGAAGTCGAAGGGCAACGTCGTCGTCCCCACCGA
Source organism: uncultured Acidimicrobiales bacterium (assembly GCA_938091985.1). Taxonomy (GTDB): domain Bacteria; phylum Actinomycetota; class Acidimicrobiia; order Acidimicrobiales; family Aldehydirespiratoraceae; genus JAJRXC01. The sequence goes on from CALKOE010000202.1 coordinate 6,864, forward strand.
GCTGCTCGAGCAATACGGCTCCGACGCCGTCCGCTACTGGGCATCGTCAGGCCGGCCCGGCACCGATACCGCGTTCGACGAGGGGCAGATGAAGATCGGTCGTCGTCTGTCGATCAAGCTGCTCAACGCCACGAAGTTCGTTCTCGGCTTCGGCGCCGGCGACGGCGATGTCAATACCGCGATTGATCCCGCGATGGTCACCGAGGCGCTCGACAAGTCGATGCTCGACAAGCTGGCCGAGCTAGGACTGTTCGGCTTGACGATCCCCGAGGAGTACGGCGGAGC